>DCGI01000099.1:47408-96460 GCA_002315475.1 Christensenella sp. UBA1782
GGAAGAACGTTTGACTTCCACCTTGAACGAGCGTTTGAACAGTACGTTTTCCGCCGTCAACGAACGGTTGGATGCCGTCAACAAAGAACTCGGCGAGTTGCAAAGTTTGTCGGGCGGCGTCAACGACTTAAAAAGAGTTTTGTCCAACGTTAAGACGCGCGGTGTGTGGGGCGAAGTCAGCCTTGCCAACATTTTGGACGGCATTTTGACGACGGAACAGTACGTAACGCAATTTAACGTAACGGGACGAAGACGGGGCGACGATGCGGGACTTGTCGATTTTGCCATCGTTTTACCCGGTAAAGGGGATAAACCCGTCTATTTGCCCATTGATGCAAAATTCCCGTCCGAAGATTATCAAAGATTGGTCGACGCCTCCGAAAGGGGGGACGGAGAAGGGGTGGAAATCGCCACGAAAGCCCTTATTGCCGCCGTAAGGAAGGAAGCTAAGAGTATTCACGAAAACTATATCAATCCGCCCATTACCACCGATTTTGCGGTTATGTATTTGCCGACGGAAGGATTGTTTGCCGAAGTGATACGAAATGCGGGACTTGCCGAAGAATTACAACATACGTTGAAAGTGATTCCTGCGGGACCTACCACGATCAGTGCTTTAATCAACAGTTTGCAGTTGGGATTCCGTACCCTTGCCGTGCAAAAGTCCTCGCGAGAAGTCTTCGATCTTTTGATCAAGTTCAAGCAGGATTTCAAACTTTTCGTGGAACAAATCAATAAGGTACAAGGTCATATCGACGGGGCAAGCCGCTCGCTCGGAGAGGCGAGCAAGCGCACCGATATCATTATGAAAAAGCTTTCGAAGGCGGAGGGTTTAGCTCCGCCGGACGATCCGATCGGAATAGAGTAGACCGAAAAAAGGGGGGCGGGGAGCACATCTCCCCGAAACCCCTTTGTGCAAGAGAGGTGCGGGGAGAATGTGTTTCCCCGCCCTCTCTTTTATGCGGATATTCTTATTTTAGAGTTCGTCATACATTTTTGCGAATACATTTCGGATTTTCTCGGTATTTTCGGGATCTGCCACCGAAAACAACAGTTGTTTGGAACCCGGATAGGGACTTTCCAACGGTGCACCTGCCAAAAGGATTTCGGAGGAGGGCGTTCGTTTCAGCAGTAAACGGTTGTCACAGAGTTCTCCGACGAGTTTTCCTCGATAGTATATACAGTATTCGCCCATCATTTTCCGATAGGTTACGTTCTCGATGGGAGAAAAACATTCTTGAATAAAGTTAAAAAAGTCGTTTGTCGTCATAAGGATTATAGTCTACGTTTGCCTTGCGTGCTTGTTCGTGTTGCAATTTTCGTGCGATGGTATATTGTTTTCCGTCTTTGACGAAGTGCGCCCCCGTTTGGTGAAAACAAAAGGGAATTTTGTTTTCGACGCATTGCCGTCGAAGTTCCAAAATCCAAGCGAAGTCGCATTTTCTGGCATCGGTACCCGACTCTCCGCCGACGGAAACTTCGGCAATTTGGTCGGTTAGGTATGCCGATAAGTCTATTTTTTCCAAAATAGGGGCGACGATGATGAGTTTGCGGCGGATGGGCAAGGATAGAAAAATCGGTAAGCGATAGTCCGCTCGGTCTTGATTTTCCACCGTACAGCCGACCGATACGTTTTCGTAGCCGTCTCCCCAGTCGTCGGGGATGCACTGTAAAAAGCGGTCGATTCTTTTGGTGAAGAATAAAAAGGTACAGTCCTGCCGCTCTCGCATCATTTTCCAACACGCGCTACGCCATTCGTCGGCATCTTCCAAAAGAAAGTCCGAGGTAAAGCAGGTATAGACGAAAGAGTGATAGGGGAGTTTGTAAGAACCGTCCCGTTTCTTCTGTAAAGGAAAGGAAAAAGTGGCGTTTTTTGTGCAGGTGCTACTCGCCTGCGGGTTTTCGTATAGAGCGTCTTGCCGATATACGTAACAATGTTTGCAACCCGCACTGATTTTCGTACATCCGTGCCAAGGATTCCAATCGGCATAGTTTTGCGGTATCTCTTCCATTTTTTTCCTTTTTCCCTAAATTGCTTTAAGTATATTCGTTGCATGGCAAATTGTCAATACTTTCTTAAAAAGAATCATTGACGAAACGTCGAGAAGGGTGTACAATTCTTTTTGACAGAACGAAAAAGCAACAGGAATCATAACGAGCAAAAAATAAAAATGGATATCGTAAAATTTAAGAGAAGCGACAGAGCGGAATTTCTGAAACAGTGTAAGGCGTTTTATGACAGTAACGCTACTTTGCACCCCTTTAATGAAGAGGCGGCAAAAATAACCTTCCGTAGGGTGATGGAACGACACGAAAATCTATGGGGGTATATGTTGATTGATAAAGCGAATAACAAAAAAATCGGATATGCCCTCGTTTCTTCCTATTGGTGTAACGAGGAGGGCGGTGACGTTCTCGTTTTGGACGAACTCTACATTTCCCCCGACAGTCGACACAACGGCTACGGAAGTTTGTTTTTAAGGTGGCTGGAAGAACACGCCGGAAAGTACGTCAAAGCACTCACGTTGGAAGTCCTCACCACCAACCAAACGGCGCAGTCCCTCTATCGAAAAGACGGGTTGGAACCGGACGGATTCATCACGTACACCAAAGAAATTTCGGCAAAAAAATAGCTTATATCCTTCTGCATTCGATGATATTTGCCCAACGGGTTGCGGACATTTCTTCGATGACGGCGTGGTCGCTTGCCGTATGTAAAATATAATTATTTCCGAGATATAAGGCAACGTGCCCGATTCTTTCGACGCCTTGTAGACCTTTTCGGGAGGCGTTCGTCATAAAAATCAAGTCTCCCCGTTGCAGTTCTTCGGTCGAGACGGAAATCCCTTGTACCGCCTGCGTTCGTGTGGTTACGTCCAAAAGTTCTCCTTTGCCGTAATAAAAAATGTATTGCATCAGCGAAGAACAGTCAAAGGCTTCGTCGGAAAATCCTTTCAAAAAGTTTCCTTGTCCGTCGTGCAGTCGAATGGCTCCGTAACAATAGGGCGTCCCGAGCAGTTTTGTCCCTTCGGTAATGACGTTTTCGGTATCGGCGTCCCCTTTCGGCAAGAATACAAGTTCGGTTACGTTCTTTTTTGCCGAAACGTAAGCAATTTGATTGCAATAGTACGTTTGATACCAGTCTCCCTTTTCTTCGACGAAAGCCACCATATCGCCTTTTCGTAACAGACCGAGTACGCCGGCATCGGTGTTTCCTTCGGTGCGGATGCGTAGATAGTCCACCTTGCTCCGCACGTAACGAACGGCGTCGGAATCGACAGTTTCCGCTTGCGCGGGTATCGGCTCGTTCCTTTGTTCGGCAGGCGTGCAGGAACAAAGGAAAAACAAGAGGAAAACACAAAGAAAAAACCTTTTCATGTGTCCATTGTACCATGAAAAGGCTTCTCTTTTTTTAGGAAATTATTGGAATTTAAGCTTTGTAGAACTGTTCGATATAGGCTTGTACGTCTGCTCTCGTGCCACGATAGGGGCCTCGTTTTTCCATTTTTGAGGAAACGCAGGCAGTGGCAAACAACAACGCATCGGCAACGTCGGCACGTTGCCGCTCGGTAATGTACGCCACAAAGGTGGTATCGCCCCGACCGGAACGCCCTTCCAAGTTGCGTGCCTTGATGGGGCAGGTATAAACGTTTTTACCGTCGTAAGCCAATACTTCGGTGTTGTGGGTGATTAAGATTTCTTTGGCACCCATATCGTAAAGGATTTTTGCCGCCTCCGTTCTGTCGGTCGTTCCCGTTAAGATTTCCGCTTCGGCGGCATCGGTTTTGAAATAAGTGACGTACGGGAGCAGTCTTTCTCGATCCTTCCAGTTTTCAAAGTACATATCGGTATTATCGCCGCTTGCGTGCCGTAAAAAGCCTTGTACGTCGACGGCAACGGCACCCCGTTCGGCGAGGGCTTCAATCAATCCGTCCGCATAGTCGCCGTAAATCAATCCGGCAAAATGATAGATTTTACTCCGAACGTCGGGAATATCGGAGAGGGTAAAGGCGTCGGCTTGCGAAATGCAGGTACATTTTCTTTTTTCTTTGTCCGCCGTAAAGTATTGGTTCCGAATGGACGTGGATTTTGATGAGGGAATATAAAAAATATCCTCTTGCGGGATGACAAACTGTTTTAGGACGTCGACGTCTTTGGGGGCGACTTTGGTCACCACACCTACTTTATTGCCGCCGGCGAAAGCACTTGCGGAGGAATAAAAAACCGCTCCGCCCAGTTCTTGTACCAAGTTGTTTTGCCAATCGATGTTGAAGTCAAACGAGGGATGCCCGATGACAAGCGTATCATATTCTTTCATTTTAATACCTTCCTTCCGAGTGCGGTCAGAGCATCGTCCGCCGCCTTCGTCGTAATATTGTCTACATAGGGGAGTGCCGCATACTTGAGAAGTACGGTCGGTTCGTTAATCGTCCATAACGAAACGTGAATACCCGCTTCTCCGCAAGCCGCCAAAAATTCGTCCGACGTTTTGCGGTAATCGATATTGATACCGACCATCCTTTCGGTGGCGTAACTTGCAAGGATTTCTTGAATTTTTCCGACGTTTTCGGGAAGAAGTTCGGGCAGGTAGGTGCCGTTCAAATAAACAGAACCTTCCGTTAAGTTTTTTACGTCGTCGTGATTTCCTGCCGAACCGGTAATCAAAAAGCGTTCCGTCATGCCGGTTTCTTTTGCCATCGCCACCATATCGGCTATATAACCTTCCTCTTTGACGTCGCAATTCAAACGAAAGCCGTTTGCGGCGGCGAAGCGAAACGCCTCGATGGCGGGAAGACAAAAAAGTTTGGGAAAAAGATTTTTATTGTGGGATAAGTAATAAAAATCTCCTTTTTTGCGAATGTCTACCTCGATGACGTCTACGTTCCTGTTGCGGATATGGGAAAAAAACTGTCGAGAGTTGGGGCACGTTTTATTTGCCCCGCTGTGTGCAGTAAGGTACATGATTCCTCCTAAAAAGAATAGATTTTACCTTCTTCGGCAAGGGCAACGTTGGGATACGCCGTATCTTGCGCAGAAGGTACTTCGTTCGGATTGACGTGCGTCATCAAAAGTTTTTTCGGGTGATAACGCAGTAAAGTGGGTATTCTGTCGACCGTCATGTGCCCGCCTTGAAAGCCAACGGGTTGTGCGCAGTCGCAAAGTACCAAATCGGCACCCTCGAATTGTTTTTCCAAGCCTTCAAAGTAGCGTGTGTCTCCCGTATAAACAAGGGTGGACTTGCCGTTTGTGATGCGTATTCCCAAGTTCGGAGAAGGATGGTCGCACCGAAAGAAAGAAAGTCGTCTTCCTTTGACGGTTAACGTTGTGTCTTCCTGTACGTTGACGACGGTAAAACGAGAATGGGAAAAAAGGGTGTTATACCAAGCGCTCGAGCCTTTTTCGGTTATGACGGTGGCGGTTTTTTTACATACGTCCAAATAATACCGATAGGGCAATAGGTCGGAGGTGTGATCGAAATGCAGGTGAGAAATAAAAACGGCGTCGGGTTCGGGACAGTCTGCCATCATGCGAGCCAGTACGCCCGATCCGAAATCAAGGAGAATGGAAAAATCTCCGTCCGTCACCAAATAACCGCTGCAAGCCCCTACGGCGGGTGCCGCATAAGGTCCGTGCCTTCCTAAAACTTTCAGTTCCATATCTCTGTAAGTATACTCCGAAAAAAAAGATTCGTCAATACGAAATAAAGAGCTTATGCTTTTTCCTTGTCTTTTCCCGAAGAATCGACGATGCCGTCCGACGGCGCAAGGCGAAACCGACGTACGGGAAGAAGAAATTCCGTATATTTTTCAAGTCTGTACGGTCGTCGGGAGAAGTCTTCGGAAGCAGAAGAAAAGTCGTAGGAGGTAATTTTGTACAAAATTATTCCCGAAAAACGGAAAGGCATATCGAAAGACGAAAAAAACGTTCGTAAACGTTGTCGCAATAGAAACGGACAAAGTAAAAAAAGACGAATTTATAGGATTTCCGAAGCAAAACACGCAGAAATGACAAGTTTCGACAAATAAATATAATTTTGTACAAAATATTTTTCTTTTTTGTTCAAAATATATTTACAAGTCCGAAAATCTGTGATATTATCTAAATACCGAATCGGGAAACTGTAAAAAAAATCATATTTCGAGGTTATATTATGAAAAAATTCACGATTGTCTTTTGCGAGACAAATACTTCCTTATTGTCCGATTGTATAGAGTTCTTCAAAAATGACGAAGAAATCGAATTGTTGCCGTATTCCGGCGAACAAAAAGTTCTTGTGTCGAATACGGTCAACGGTTTTATCGCCGACGTGGATTTTCCCCTCTTGCGGGAAACCATGACTTCTTTCAAAGAGCGGGGTGCAAAAGTTATCTTATTGAGTCGATTCCCGAAGACGAGCTTTGAAGATAATCTTCCCTACGATGCCGTACTCTATAAGCCGTATTCCTTTGCGGAAATCCGAGATACCATGATAAAATTGATTTTGCAACAAATGTTGATTGTTAAACTGGGAGGGAATAAGGTAATCGACGAAAAACTCAGTAACATTTTCATACGAGCGGGGATTCCGCCCCATATCAAAGGGTATCAATTTTTACGGGAGGCGGTTAAACTGGCGGTCACGCAACCCGACATGATAAACGCCATCACCAAAAAGCTGTATCCGTCCATCGCCCGACTGTACGACACCACGCCGAGCAAGGTAGAAAGAGCCATTCGGCACGCCATCGAAGTCGCATGGAATCGCGGCAAGATAGAAAACATCAATGCGATTTTCGGCATTAAGATTTATGGGAAAGGGGAGAAACCCACCAACGGCGAGTTGATTGCCCTCGTCGCCGATAAAATCATGATAGAGTCGGTATAGGTACCGAATCACCTAAAAAAAAAGGAAGGGCGTCGTTCTGCCCTTCCTTTTGAATACTACGGAGATAGAACGAAACTTCCTTTCGATAATCGTTCTTGCGGCAAGCGGTCTGTCTATGCCGATTCGTCTTTCCGATGCAGAAAACAGAGGGTTTCGACGTGCGGTACGACCGCCAAACCGCGAAAAACGTATGAGTGTCAACCCCCTTCATCTCGCTTGTCTCAAATTGTCTCAATATCTCAGTGTATATTATATCAAAACTTTGCAAATTTTTCAAGGGTTTGAAAGCCCTCTGACCCTGGTTCCTTGCATATATCTTTAAATTTTTTGCATGTTAATATTAACTTGCCCGCCTAATATCCCTCGATTACCATCTTTCATAAACGACAAAATGCCCCTGCAGAAGTCCCCGTATCTCGTGCGGTTCTCCCTCTGCAAGGGCATTTGTTATTGCTGCTTATATGTCAATGATATCCTCGATCTTGCAAGTCAAAGCCTTGGCGATTTTATAGACCGTCTCTACCGAAGCCTCCTCTATTCTGTCTACTCGGTTCTCGAATCTTGCCAGTTGGTCTTGCTGAATACCAGCCATTTCAGATAGCTGTTTTACGGTCAAACTATTCCTCTTACGCATGATTGTAAGCCTGGTTTCTCGGTACTGATTTACCGTCCCAAGCAGCTCGTATAATTCGCAATGAAGTATCTTGCAAAACCTGAGCAAGTACAGGATAGAAATCGGGTCGCCGTTGTGTAGACACGTCCGCTCAGAACTCGGAACTTCCGCCCGATCCATCAGCTCCGTTTTGGTCATATGTTCGTCTATCAACCGCTTCCAAATTTCTCGGTAATCCACCTTATCCTTGGGGTCAACAGGCCTTTTCATTTTTCGACCTCAGACTTGTTTTTCCAATGCAATTCGATGCCGTGTTCTTTGCAAAAATTTGCCAGGCGGCTCTGGAGAAGGAAGCTCGGCTCGCAATGTCCTTTCTCCCAACGATTTACTGTTCCAGCGCATATTTTTAGCTCCTTGGCGAGCTGTACTTGTGATATAAGCAAGGCCCCTCTTAGCTCCATTATCGCGTCGGCAAACGTCTCTGTTCTTATCTCCACCAGGTCTTTTTTTACTTCGTTTTCCATATCCCGACCTTCCTGTTAATTTCTGTATTCTTTTATAGGTACCGCCTTCGTCAAATCAAAAATCACCACGTTCTCACTTGGTATCATTCTCCCTGGCACCCTATACGATTCTGAGATATCCCAGCCAAGCCTATTTGCCATAATTCGGCAAAACGCTTTACTGTGGACAACCAAGGATCTTCCTGTATCCACGTTCTTGGGTACGCGGAACGAGGTCAAAGTTATTCTATCATACGATTCCATCAGCATTGACGTTCCGTCTGGGTGTACACGGAAACGTATAAATTCTGGGGTTCCTATCACTCTAATTGCGTCTTTGAAAATGTGTATTGCATTTGATCTCAAATAAAATGAGAGGTTCGTATCTTCGTTATTCATCGTCTCTTACCTGCTTTGCTCCACGCCACTTTTCAGGGTCTGTAAAATCAAACAGCAGCATCACTTTCTTGTCGCCGTTCACGATTCGTCCGTTTGCCCTGTACTTCAATTCAGGATCTAAATTCCAGCGTTCGAAAAGCGGCTTTGCAAACAAAGCACACTCTATCCGTACCACGGCTTTGGGCGCATCTATGCCTTTCTTCCAGTTTATAGAATTCAGGTCAGATGATGAAACGGGCCTTACGAGTATCCGTCTCTTTTCATCGTTGACAAGCAATTGAACCGCATCGCATTGCTGCAGCGCGGCAAACGAGGCAGGGTTGAAACCTATTGCCGTATTCCAGATAGCCAGCTTCGGTTCTGACTGCGGGGCAAAATAAGTCCCTTTTACGATCTGGAACCCTTCCAGACTCAAATCATCAAGCGCATATTCATTCGGCATTTATCTTATCCTCCAACTTTATCCGTCGTTATATACCCTTCGGCGAGATCAATCTTATACGACTCTTCGTGCCGTTCTACGGGTGTGCCAAAGCACTCACGCCAGTCCTCAGGAAGGTATGATCTCTTTTTTCTGGTTCCACCTACATTCACAAATAATTCGAAGTCCGTGAGCTTAAACAGGTACAGAGCCTCGTTGTTGCAAACAGCGGGTTTGCCCAGCATCTTGTAATGATAGGATTTATCCCACCCCATCAGTTCATAAAGCTTTGCTGCAAATATCTGGCAGAGCATATCTCTGTTCTTCATCTCTCTTTCTCCACCCCCGCTTGCCCATCTCAATGAGTCAGGCGTATTCTCAGTCGTAAATTTCAACCCCGTCTCGGATATGTCGTACCTCTGCGTCGGGGTGAGCTTCCTTATATCTGCGGACGATGACATCACAATACTTGGGTTCCAGCTCGATGGCGCAGCATTTGCGGTTGAGCTGATCGGCCGCGATGAGCCTCGAGCCGCTGCCCCCGAAAGGTTCGAACACCGTGTCCTCTTCGTGGCTGCTGTTGTATATGAGTTTTGCGCATAATGTGATGGGTTTCATCGTGGGATGGTCAGGCGAACGAACAGGTTTGTTGTCCTTGATGATGGTTGTGGGTGTATCCAGGATCTTCTCAACAAGCTCGACAAGTTCCTGCTTACTCATCTTCTTGATGTTCTCACGCTCGGCTTCGAACACCGTCGCGAGCGTTCTGTCGTCAATGAAGTAATGCCCCGCGCCTTCCTTCCATCCGTACAAGATAGGTTCGTGGATCCATTGGTAGTCCTGGCGACCAAGCGTAAAATGGTTCTTGTACCAGATGAGCGTCTGCGCGTACTTGAACCCAGCCGCCTGCAACGCCCTGGTGAAGTTGACCGTTTCCTTGGTGCTGTGGAAAACATACACAGGTGCGCCCTTCTTCAAGCCGCTTTCTGCTGCCTGATAAAAAGCAACGAGGAACTTGTAGAAGTCGTCGTCGCTCATGTTATCGTTCGCAATGTCTCTGCCTGCGCCATTGAGCGTGCTACCGTAGTCAATGTTGTACGGAGGATCGGTTACCATCACGTCGGCGTATTTTCCGTCCAAAACCTTGTTCACGTCCTCTTTGTGAGTGCAGTCGCCGCACAGGAGGCGGTGCTTGCCAAGAAGCCACAAATCGCCGTTTTTGGTCTTAGGTTCGCTTACCTCTTCTGCTGCGCTGTCCGCATCGAAGTCGTCTTCGTGTACGTTCTCCATGCTGCCGCTGCCGAATAATTCCTGCGCTTCGGCAAGATCGAAACCTGTGAGCGTAACGTCATAGCCGCTGCGGTCCAAGTCTTTGAGAAGGTTGGCGAGCAAGGTGTCGTCCCATTCGCCGCTGATCTTGTTCAAGGCAACGTTCAACGCCTTTTCCTGTTTTTCGTCCAGGTCGACCACCACGCAGTCCACTTCTTCAAAGCCAAGGTCCTTCATTACCTTAAGACGCTGGTGGCCGCCAACTACGATGCCTGTGCGCTTATTCCAGATGACGGGTTCAACATACCCGAACTCCTGGATGCTGCGTTTGAGCTTCTCGTACTCAGGGTCGCCAGGCTTTAAGTCCTTTCTGGGGTTATAGTCCGCTGCCTTCAATACCGCAACGGGTTTCTTTTCAATATTCATCGTTTTTCCTCCTTTTGGGCATGAAAAAACCGCTCGGTGTTTTCCGAACGGTTTTGCGTTTTAATTTAGTTGTTATTCGTCGTCTTCACGGCTATGCCAATATTCATCGTTGTTGGGATTGCATTGGTTCGCGTGATTGTCTTGGTCTGCCCAGTACGCATCATTGTTGGGGTTATGCTGATTTGCATATGCGTCCAATTCCTGCTGCGAATGGGTATAGCTTGATACTCCACCTTTGCTCATGTCGGCTCCTCCTTCTTAGAATCAGTCATAGTAGCCTTTTTTCTGACACATTTCGTTGACCGTTTCCGCAAAGATTGAGCGCGAGTGCTTGTCGGGGTTATCATTTTCGTTCTTTTTATCGATGTAATAATCCCTGGTTTCCTGCCAGTAGTCGTTCTCTCTGAGCCAGTCGATTCTCTCGCCTAAGCCATCAAACGCTTTCCCTTGGTATTCCCAAGAATAACTCTGCTGCACTTTATTGAACCTGATGTACTGCTGGCGTCCGTCCTCGCAATTATTTACGATACAGAAGTCGCAGCTATGCAAGATTCTGGAATGCTGTTGATCCTTCACCTTGATGGTTAAGACGCGGGTTGAGTCTTCACAGTAGCCGTATCCGTAATAGGTTACGACCCTATCGAACGCGTTTCGCAAGATATTACGAATTTCTTTTGCGCTGTACTCTTCCTCATCATCATTGACCTCGATGTTAACGTCGAAATCGTAACCGATGTTGGAACCTTCGTCGCAGGTTATCATGTTGCGGGATGCGCTACCTACGAATGTGTATTGGAAGGTGAACTTGTCTCTTACGATTTCCTGGACTGTATGGATAATGTCTAACAAGACCGCCTTCGCAGGGGCTGCTTCTCTTTTGGATACATAGCGAAAATTATGCATGCTATCTACCCTCCTTCTAATTATTTTCCCAAGCCGTCCATCTGGTCTGACAACCAAATCGTTATATTATAGCACTCTTTTTTCTTTTGTCAATAGGTTTTTGAAAAAAATTTGGCCTTTTTTAGTCTTTTATAACAATACAATTAACTTTATTGCTTGTTGCCGTGCATGCATCCAGGGCGATTATCCCGTCTGCTTTGTACGGTGAGAAGTTTGCGCCTTCGCCAAATTCAGGACCTTTATGCTTCAATCGGCTATGCCCATACGAGCAATGCCAATGTCCGCACACGATCTTCTTTCCTGGCTCAATTACTCCCATAGACGCGGCAAGCATTCCGTTGTACCATCTTGCTTCGCGCCATTCGTCCTTCGTCGCGTTTCGCCAATTTGCGCGATACCTGAAGGTGTCGGCCGTTCCGCCAAATCCGCTCGCATCGCAAGGGATCCAGCCGTGAACGAATATGTATCGTTTGGTTTCGTAGTAGTCCACCATCGCTGGCAAGAGTTCTCGAAAACACCGCGTTTCGTGCATTTTCTCTTTCAACGTTTCAGGTTCGACTTCCATCTGCATGATGTCCATTCCCGATAGCTGAACACAGGTCTGGACGGTGCCGTTGCTGAAATGATGCGTCGCAAGCAGTCCTCTTGCTGCATACGCTGCGCTGTGAGTTACGAACTCTTCCAGGAGGTCGTCATGGTTCCCGCGTATCAGGATTGCTTCATCCTTTGCTACGAGGTCAGCCAGGAAGTTCTGCATTTCCACCGCTTCCTTGCCGCGATCAAACGCATCACCACACACTATGAGTTTCTTAGGCCCTTCGTCTTCGAAGTACCCCTTCTCTCTTAATGCGGCTATCATGTAATTGTAGTACCCGTGCGGGTCTGCGACTACGTAATATTTCATTCTGCCCTCGTCCTGTTTTTCTTATGCCTATATTATAGCATATTTTTGCCATCTGCGTCAAATGATAATAATGCCGCGTTCGTTGTAGACGCTTGCCGCATTTGCGGCATTGCGTATCGCTCGATCCAGGGCCATTACCGTTGCAACTGCGCCGTCAATACGTTCGGTGGACTTCTCTTTATCCATTTTAATATTGCCTGCTGGGTCCGTTCTTACGTACACGTTGTCCATCATCCAGCGGAGCGGTACGTTCCCGCCATGCGCTATCTTTTGCTCCAACACCAACTTCATGAGTTCCTTCGTTGGCGGCGACATGTCCTTGAAGCCTTGGCCGAACGGGACGACTGTGAATCCCATCCCCTCCAGGTTCTGGGTCATTTGAACCGCGCCCCATCTATCGAAGGCTATCTCTTCTATGTTGTATCGGGTGCCGAGTTCCTCGATGAAGTTCTCTATGTACCCGTAATGGATTACGTTACCTTCGGTTGCTTTCACTTGGTCCTTTGCAAGCCAGGTATCGTATGGAACGTGGTCCCTTCGTACTCGCTGGTCTATCGTGTCCTCTGGTATCCAGAAGAACGGGAGAATGTAGTACTTGTCGTCTTCATCCCTGGGCGGGAACACAAGCACAAATGCCGTGATGTCGGTTGAGGACGAAAGATCGAGGCCGCCGTAGCACTCTCTTCCTTCCAGGGCCTTGGGATCCACGACAAAATCGCACTTATCCCAGGCGTCCATTGGCATCCATCTTACGCTCTGCTTTACCCATTGGTTGAGACGGAGTTGGCGAAACAGGTTTTCCTCTGCGGGGTTCTCTTTCGCCGATGCGTATGCTGTTTTTAGTTTGTCCATGTCTACGGTGATACCCAATGACGGGTTCGCCTTGTACCAGACGCGCTCATCACCCCAGTCGTCATCATCCGCTGCGCCGTATATTACGGGATAGAACGACTTATCATGTCGTCTGCCTTCCAGGATATCGTTTGCCTTTTGGTGAACTTCCCAGCAAATGCTGTTTCGATCGGTTCCTGCTGTCGTGATCAAAAAGAAAAGCGGCTGCTTTCTGGCGTCACCAGAACCGTGGGTCATTACATCAAATAGCGCACGATTCGGCTGTGCATGCAGCTCGTCAAACACAACTCCGTGTACATTAAGACCGTGTTTTGTGTATGATTCTGCCGATAAAACCTGGTAAAACGAGTTCAAAGGCGTGTAAACCAGGCGTTTTTGGGACATTATCGGCTTGATACGTTTCTTCAATGCAGGACATTGCTCCACCATCTGACACGCAACGTCGAACACAATTGATGCCTGCTGGCGGTCGGCTGCGCAGCCATAGACTTCTGCGCCCCATTCCCCGTCGCCTGCTAATAAATAAAGAGCGACCGCTGCTGCCAGTTCGCTCTTTCCTTGCTTTTTCGGGATCTCAACGTAGGCGGTTGTGTACTGCCGATACCCGTTCTCTTTTACTGTCCCGAATACATCGGTTATGATTTTGCTTTGCCAGGGGAGCAGGTTGAAGTTCTGTCCGTACCACGTTCCCTTCGTATGCTTGAGCATGTTGATAAACGTGACCGCTCTCTCGGCAAGGTCTGGGTTGAAGAGCTGACCGTTGGCGTTCGTTATGATCTTCTTTTCCATCGGTCCTCCCTTTTATTATTTTTGAAACGAATAAGAGCAGGCTTATCGCCCGCTCTTTTTGGAACACACACTTATTCGTTTACTTTTCTTTCTTCATTCTGGCCTCCGTATCTCGGAGTGCCGCTTCCAGGTACTTGATATCCAGGCCGATATCGCCGTACCCCTGTTCTATCGTTTGTAGGTAGTACTGGGCGGGCATTCCAGGTCTGCCCGTGTTCATGATGTAGACCATCGCGTCCACAGTTTCTCCGTTCGCCATCTCCACTTCCACCGTTTCCTTCCTGTACAGGCGCGGGTATCCTTCGTAGATATCCAGGGCCTTTTCGTCTCGTTTGCTTACCTTCCATACTCCGACGGGAACCGCATCGCCCTTGCTGGGTTCGATGGTCGCCACTCCGCGGAAGGCGAGCTTGTAATCTCTGATGAGGCCGATGCCGACTACCATTGCGTCGGGGCATCTGAACCCCATCTGGCGCACGTTAAGGTTGCTGCCGTATGCTACATATAAAGTTTCTTTTTCCATGTTTAGTCCTCCGTTGTTACCTGGCGGCTTATACAGCCGCCGTAGGTCTTCCGTTTCTGAAGGCGATGTCGCCCTCGAAGTTTCCGAGTAGGAACCCTCTTGCCGTTTTGAACTCGTCGCCGATCATGCCCATTCTGAGGAGCCAGGTTCTGAAGGTGTACTTCGGGTTTGTGGTCTCCGTTCTTCTCGCGCTTGCCGCGTTCTGGGTCTTCGCTTGATGCGTGATCGCCAGGCAGAGCTGGATGTAGGTTTTGATCTGGCCTGCGTGCGTCGTGCCGTTGAAGCATCTGAACTCGATGCCCTTGCCTTGCCATAAGCTGTGCAGGTTGAGTGCGCGGTATCTGCTGTCATCGTAGTGACTGTAGCTGCGGCTGCTGCCGTTGTACCAGATGCGCTCTACCCTGCTCATCGAGGTGGGGTGGCTGTGGTTCATCTCTTCTACAAATCTTACTTCGTTCTTCTTGCACCATCTTGCTGCGCGGCTTGCGCTTACGCCCAGGGCCGTGAAGAGCAGGTCTTCTTTGCTCGTCATGATGTTGACCAGGTTTCTGATGCTCTTAGCCGTGAACCCTTCGTCGCTTACGTGGATGTGGATGCCGCAGCTGCTGTTTGCGATCGCGCCCTTATGTCTGAGCTGTCTTACGATCTCTTGTAGGTCTTCGATGTCGTCCCATCCGAGGATCGGGGTTACCACTTCGCAGCTGTAGTCGCGGCCTGCCGTCATTCCGTTGCGTCTTTCCGTCATGATGCTGGAATCGGTCATTGCTTTCCAGGTTCTGCCCTGGTTGTCTTTGACCTGCCATGCGCTGTAGGTTCCGCCAATGTAGGACACCGTTTCGTTGGTGTTGTAGTAGGCTGCGATCACCTTGACTGCCTGTTCGCGGGTGATGCCTGTGAGTTCGATTTCGACGCCGTAGTGTTGAGTTTTCATTGTGTGTGTTCTCCTTTTTTTGAGGGGTTCCTGCCCTCGTTTTTTGTAACACAAACATACTCTAAAGGTTTGGGAAAGTCTACTGAAAAGCGGCCGAAAACACAAGTTTTTTTAACAATTTTGAAAGAATTTTGGCTATTTTTCGCCACTTTTGTCAATCAGTTCGACATACTCGCGACAAGCCGCCAAAGCCGCGTCATAACTGTGCGAGGCAAGCACTTTGTCTCGTAATTCGTTATACGCGTTCGGGCAGCGAGCCTTCCTCAGAGCGTTGCTGCAAAGGCACAGAACGGCATAAATGTTACCGCTCGGTCCTCGGCTATCGAATTCAACTTTAGGTTTTTTCATGTTCGGGTCCTCCATTAGCCAACAACAATACTCTAAACGTTTTTGGAAGTCTACCGAAAGACGGGGTTAAACTGAAACTTTATTTATTTGCCCATTACGGCCGCCTTTAATGCTGCCGCTGCGTCTGTATTTTCCCAGGCGAGGTAGTCCTTGCCGAAGTGTCCTCCGACCGCTGTTTGTGCGTAAACGGGGCGTTTAAGATCGAGCTTGCCGATCGTGCCTTCTACCGATAAGTCAAAGACCTTGGCTACCGCGTCGGCGATGAGTTTCTCGTTCACCACGCCAGTATAAAAGGTATTGACATCTACGCTCGTAGGCTTCGGTTCACCGATTGCATATGAGAGCGCGACCTCGCATTCGTCAGCAAGGTTCGCTGCTACAATGTTCTTGGCGATATATCTTGCAAGGTATGCCCCGCTACGATCTACCTTGCTGGCGTCCTTGCCGCTCATTGCTCCACCGCCGTGATGAGCCTTGCCACCATAGGTATCGACCATAAGCTTTCTGCCCGTCAAGCCCGTGTCGGCTTCATAGCCGCCAACAACGAACCTGCCAGAAGGGTTGACGAGGATCTTAGTTTCGGAGATATCGTAGTTCCTGAACACAGGACCGATCGCCTTACTCCTTATATCGCGTTCCAGTTCGCTTTGCGATATATCAGGGTCATGCTGCGCAGAAACAACGATCGAGACGATGCCGTCGAAACGGTCGCCGTCGTATGCCACCGACACCTGACTTTTGCCGTCAGGACGCAAGGCTTTGATAGAGCCGCTACGCCTGCACTCTTCCAGTCTGTCCGTGAGCCTGTGCGCAAGCTCGATGGGAAGCGGCATGTAGTTGTCCGTTTCCTTCGTTGCATACCCGTACACAATGCCCTGGTCCCCTGCACCCTGTTCTTTCTTGCTTACCGCCTGGGCGATATCCTCGCTTTGGCTGTTGATGCAGATATCAAACTGCAAATGGCTGGGGTCATAGCCTACCTGCGCGATAATGCAGCGGGCTATGTATTCATAGTCCACTTTCGCTTTGGTCGTGATCTCACCGCTAATAATGCATTTAGCGTGGGTGAGCATAACCTCGCAGGCTACGCGGCTGTTCTCGTCCTGTTCCAGACACTCATCCAGGATCGCGTCTGCAATGAGGTCCGCGAGCTTATCAGGATGACCGCTGGTTACGGATTCTGCTGTGTGAATTCGTTTTGTCATTTATTGCCTCCAAGTAATTTTTCCATCACATCGTCGTTCGGGGTGTTCTCGTCCCATTTTGAGAGCTTCGTTTCCCGTACCACGAAATAGATTTTCGCCCATACTTCGTTCGTCTGGCGCATGTACTGTTGAGCCATGGCAACGAACGGCGACGGCATCGGTTTCCCGTTCTGGTCCTTTACCAGAAGTCCGTGCTTTGTGTTCATATCCTCGCATTCGAGCCAACGTGCCTTGCAGAAGGCGTATTCTTCCAGGTTATATGGAAGGATTCCCTTCGTGCAGCCAACGCTCACGAGCCATTGATATACCGTCTTATAAATCTTCTTTGCTTCGGCGGAAAGGTATGCGGGCGGTTCGCTCGGCAGTTCCATTCCGTCCTGGTTAAACGTCACGACTTCGATCGGACGCTTTCCTGGATTGCCTTCCAGGATCTTCTGCGTGACAGCCTTCTTCGGTCTGCCCGCACCAGCTCTTCTTCCTCCGCTTGGCATAGTGCCTCCCTTTTGATTTTTGATTATTTTTGATTTCCGTATAAAAAAAGTAAGGGTCGCTGTTGCAATCCTTACCTTCGGTAACCTATCGATTTTTGATTATTTTCGTTTGATTTTTGATTTCGCGATTTTTCGTGTGGAGGTGCTGGCCCGCTGCACAGGTGATAACCTCCAGATTTTTGACCTCCCCCTACCCCCTCGGGTTTCCATACTCATGAGGACGGGTAGTCCAACGGCTTCCTTCCTCTGCACTCTTCCTGCTATGGCAAGCCCAGCACAGGCTTTGAAGGTTTCTTGGATCGAACTTGTCGCCGCCTTCTTTTATAGGGGTGATATGATCCACCATCGTCGCTCGCGTTCGCTTGCCTTGCTTAAGACATTCGATGCATAGCGGCTGCCGTTCCAGTTGCTGCTTCCTTGCAAGCTTCCAGGCTGGCGTCTGGTAGAAGTTCTTGGTGAAGTCGTCCCGTCCGTATTTATTATACTGGGCGGTCGTTAGTCTTTGGTGTTCTTCGCAGTAGGCCCCGTCCACAAGCTTTGGACATCCTGGATACCTACAGGGTTTCTTCGGTTTTCTCGGCATTCTTCCTCCCTCTGCACACTATCGGTACACTATACATTACCCATATAACTCGTATATAACTGCTCAAAAGCGGTCAAAACGCGTACAACTCTTATATAACTGCCCAAAACGGGCAAAAAGCGCACAACTCTTATACAACTGTTCAAAACCCGTTAAAAAACACAAAACTCGTATATAACGGGTCAAAACGGTTAAAAAGCGCACAACTCGTTATATAACAGGCCAAAATGCGCAAAAGCGGCTACACTACATCAATACCACACATTAGTTTTCCGTGAGTTTTTCCGAAAATGGCCTAAAAAGTGCTGATTTCGTGCTAAAACCGTCTAAAAGCGACCAGACAGTCTTACATAAGACACTCAAAAGTCGCTCAAGAGAGGTTCAAGAGTCTTGCAATAGCCTCGCTCCCGAACACTTATATTATACCACGGGTTTTTCGGTTTTTTGTCTAATCCTGTCTGTTTTTGTCTCGATTTTTGGATTAGTAGCTTTCCAACATGCTCGAAAGCAGGGAAATTGCCTTATCTCGCTTCCTGGCTATGCTATCCTTCCCACAATAATGAGCTTTGGCTACCTCACGGAGTGTTCTGCAGTCCTTATATAAAAGTTGCAAAACGACTCCTAAATCGTCGGGAAGCACACAAAAGCATTCCTGCATGATGGCTATTCGTCGTACCAGGATATCCTCAGACTGTCCATGCTTGCTCTTAAATTCCGCCAACGAACACTTCGCGTTGTAGTCCTCCAGGTATTCCTTTACTTCATTCTTCGTCATAATAGTCCTCTGCCTCCTTCCTTTGCTTTTCTTCCCTAATTCTTAAATCTTCTACCCAGTCCCCGTCTTCTTTCGGGTTAATACTCGTTTTTAACCACAGACGCACTTGGCCTTCTTCCTCCATCCTTTCGGACCAGTCATCGGCTTCGCAAATGCCTTTTAATTCCCACATCTGCATTCTGCCGAATTTCTGGCCCTTATAAAAGAACAGAAGAAGCATTTTATCGGTCGCTTCGTCCAGGTACTTTGCTCGGAAGTAGTATCTTCCAAGGAGGCGGCCACTTTTTATCCGTTCTTCTATGTAGGCTTCACATTCGGACTTGATATCGGCCTTCGGGATCGGCAGCGCATAGGCCGATTCATAATCGAAGGCTGCTTCCTCCGTAATTACCACTTTGTTGATTACTGCTTCCATTTGCTCTTGTTTTACTCCCTTTCAAATGCCTCGATAATTTCTCGAACGTCTTTCACGGACCGCACCACCAGCGCGTATCCGCCTGCGCGGAGAATTGCCTTTATCGTTTGTTCCTGCAGGACTGTTTCCGTGTTTTTCCCGACCTTCGCTTCAAACCCGATGAACCTACCCTTATAACAGACTATAATATCAGGAATTCCCGCCGTGCCGTACATCCCGCCATGTTCCTTCCAGAAAAACAGGTTCGGGACCGTTTTGAGGTAGGTACTTATTTGCTTAATCAAATCACTTTCTTTCATTTTTTACCTCTTTTCAATACGTATCTGTCATATCTGTCATTCCGTCACTAATGACATATTTTTTAATGACAGAAACCTCGTCTTGTGGATTTTTATCTGTTTTTGTGTTATGAGCAATGACAGGATGACAGGTGTGACAGGTTGTTTTGTGTTTTAGTCGTCTTCATCATCGTTTCCGTCATAGATCGTTCGTTGATAGCCGTATGGTTTGCCTCTGACTACCTTTTTGAACGTGTGAACTCGCTCTGAGGAAGACCGCGTCTCCGTATGCTCTATATCATCGTAATAAAGTTTCCTTTCGTACTTCTTTATCGTCTTGCCTACCGACACCGTCGATTCCGCCACTTGCTTGCCCGTCACATCGTAAACGGCGCGGAGCAGCTTCTCTGTAGTGCCTTTCCAACCCGTGAGCGGATTGCGTTTTACCAATTCCTTTATCGTGATTACGATCGGACTGCCTTCGTATTCCTCGCGTTCCTTCCTGATCTCGATTTCCTCTGTCGTTCCCTGCACTATCCATTTGTAGTCAAGTTTGCTAAACGAGATGATCAGGTCGTTTTGCTGTATGTCTCGCCCCGTCATTGAAAGCTGGGCCGAATCGTCCATACGTTTTTTCTTCGAAATAATAAAGATACTGTCGGCTGCGCCCATGAGCGCGGTGCTGCCCGATATCATATTGAACACGTCACTTTCGTCTGCGAGCTTTCTGAGGTGGTGAACGAACAACAGGCAAATCCTGTTCTTGTCGGCAAAATCTTTCAGAACCGCCATTTCTCGGTAGTCCCCGCTATACACCGACTCGTTTCGAATTGCTTTGCCTCTTACCTTCTGCAAGGTGTCGATGATCACCAATTTGGTGTTCGGGAAGGTCTTGATCTCCTCTTTGATCTTGTCCAGGAGGCCGTTATCCACGGTGTCCGCCTGGGTTACGAAACGGAGGTTCATCGGTGCCTTCTTCCCTTTCAGCATTTTGGTCATTCGGTCTTTGAGACGGCCCTTGCTATCTTCCAGCGCGTAGTAGATGACGCCGCTCTGGTTCGTTTTGAAGTCCAGGAACGATTTCCCTTCTGCCACCGCGATCCCAAGCTGCATCATCATCCAGGATTTGCCGATCTTTGACGGCGCACACAATATCGCCAGACCAGTCGGTAGAACATCCTCTACGATCCAGGACGGAGGCTCAATGTCTGCGGACTGCAGCTCCTGGGCGTCAAAGCTGTCCTTAGTGGTTGCGTAGTGTTTTCGTAGTGCGAGCTTAGCATTTTTTACGTTTTCTTCCAGTTCGGACGCGTTCTGCATCAGAAGTTCGTTCGGGTCTTTGCACTCTCCCGCGATATTGAACGGTATCGCCTGGATTCCAAGCCCGTTTAACTCTGCCATCAACGTCTCACTGGCCTTCTGCCCTGGCTCATCGTTATCGAAGCAAAGGATAAAACCGCCGAGCGGCTTCTTCCTTTTAACCTCGTCGACAACCTTCCTCCATCCGCCCGTTCCACAGGTCGCTATGGCGTTGCCTCCGCTCTGGTAGATACTCATTGCGCAAATCGGGCTTTCCACCACGAAGATGGGTTCCTTGCTGCGCAAGCGCATTGCCTCTATGTTGAACAGCGGTTCTGCTCCAGCATCCTCAGTCTTCGGTTTGAAAAACGTCTTTTCCTGGGTGCCGCGCGTTTGGTAGTATTGCAGCTTGCCCGAATACGGTATGACCACGGCTTTTCGGTAGTCGTCGTAGCCCAAACAAAACTTCTTGATGGTCGTCTTGCTCAGACCGCGCTTTTCGAAGTAGTTCGTCTTGCCGATATCGAGTAGGCACTTCTTGATGTATTCCTGGACCGTTTGTCGTCTGGGTTCCCCGCCTAAATCCACGTCAACGTGGAAGGTTTCTGCCAGCGTCTTTGCTGCTTCCAGCGGTTCAACACCTTTCAGTTTCGTTACAAACGAGATGACGTCGCCCGTTTCCCCGCACCCAAAGCACGTGAAAATGTTCGTTCGTCTGTCTACCGAGAAGGACGGGGTCTTCTCCTGATGAAAAGGACAGAGGCCCTTGTCGTGGTAATTGAGTTGTACGCCGTAATGCTCAACGACGTCGGCTATCTTCACCTGGTCCTTGACCTTTTCAAAAATCTCGCTCATTGTTCCTCCATATCCTGATTGAATAATCTCGTTTTAATACCGAGTTTCTTTGCCGCCTCGATTTCCTGCTTCATCCCCTCGGTGATCCTGAGACCGAAGGCCCAAAGCTCGTCACATTTCTCCAAGAGCTGCAAGCCCATCTGCATTCCCGCTTTGCGTTCAGAAGGCTCGTGATCGTCCAAAAACTGCGTAAAAATTGCGTGAGGCGCGATAGGCAAGCAGCCTTGCTCGTAGGCATACCTCGAATAAAGGTTGGCCCTGATGATGTTCGCTTCGCATGCGCCCCTGAGGGGTGAACAGATATATACTGTCTTCCTTTGTTTCATGTTCTACCTCCATAGCTTGGCATCGGGCGGAGGCTGTCCCCCGCCCTTGCCGTCTAATCCTTAATCTTCGTCGAATGCCTCTACCTTGTTAGCCATGATCTTGACCTGTTCGCTCATAGGAATGATGTTTGCGAGTTCTTCCTGGGTGAGCATTCTATCCACCGCGAACACCGCCTGGCTATAGTTGATGCCGCCGCTGTTTTGTACCTTCTTCAACGTGAACTTGGTCACCACGCCATTCGTCTTCTTGCCCTTCGAGAGCAATCTCATGACGTACTTACTGAATTCGCTAAGGCTGCCCGTGGGGAGGGACAAGATCGTGGGCAACGCTTCACCCTCTCTCAAAAGGTAGATTCTGCGCTTCTGCTTGCAAGCCTTGCCGCCGTTTTTCGCGCTGCCGAACTTGTTGAACTCACAGTCCGCGCATTGCTTCACGACACCCGTCTCCGCTTCGATACCTACATGGCCGTCCATGCTGCCACAGTCGGGAGGGTTATTGCCGCCAGTGTACTCTTCTTTGTAGTAGCAGCTGATGGGGTGATGATAGAGAATGACCGCCTTGAACTCTTTTACCGAATCGGGGCTGTCAGGGTCATCACCAGGTACCTCGTAGGAAAGGCCACCACCTGCGGGGATCTTGATGCGGTCAAAGCTCATCGAGAGACCGTCCATTTCCTCCACGAACACCTCGGCCAAATTGACCGCCGTACCAAAACTTGCTACCGTTGCTTCTTCATTCTTTACGATTTCGTTTGCCATAATTGTTTATCTCCTGTTCTTAATATTTTTTAGATTTTGCTACGCGAATACTATTCTTCTCCGCGATCTTGACGAGGCCTTCCAACCATTCAGGAAGCACCCCTTCGTTGTTGGCCATGAGTTCCTTGATCGTCGCCGATAACGTTTGCGCGTTGATCGTGAAAAGGTCGCCATAGCCGTTCGTCTTCATTGCGTCCCAGAGATCGTTCTTCCTTTCAGGTTCGGGCGCAGGATATTGCTGTGTCACGAGCGAGAACGTCGTCCCGTTTCGGTTAAAGGAAGTCAATTCCTCGGTGGTCATAAGGTTGATCATCTCCACGGTGACCGCGTCGATCTCCTCGTTGATGCCTTTGACCTGCGCATCCAGTTCGCTTTTTGCCGTCCTGAGGTCTTTGAGCCTGTCGGACAATACCATCAAATCGTTATTCATTCCGTTCCTCCCGTACTTTAATGCTCTGTCTATAGGTATGCCCTTTTTAAGCCTTGCCTCCACCGTACTTCTCGGTGTCCCATAGATGCGGCAAAGCTCTGCCAGCGTGAATTCCTTGCCATGGATCACATAGCGTCTGGACCTGCTGGTGTTCCTGTGCTGCCGTCCTGCGTCTATCCACTCGCAGTTGGCTGGTTCGTAGTTGCCATCGTTGTTCCTCCTTTCTATCGTCAGACCGTCTTTGTAACCGTGCGACATCGCCCAGTAGAAGAACGCCTCGAAGTCCTGCCATTCCGCACACACCTGGATGCCTCGTCCGCCATAGTAGCGGTAGTCCTTGGTCTGCGGGTTGCTGCATCTCTGTTTCATGTTGGCCCAGATACGATGGAGCCGAAGCTCGCCGTTGGGTACGTTCTTTTGCAGCGATTTATAACACCCGCAGCTCATTGTGTGTCCGTTGGTCAGGTCTGTGCCTCTCACCACCGCCGTTCCACCGCGCTCGCATTTGCAAGCCCACATGAGAGCCTTGCTCTTACCGTGAGGTGGTAGCCGCTCGATCGCGGTCAGTCTGCCAAATTGTTTCCCTGTTAAATCTTTACTTTTTGCCATTTATTAACGACCTCCATTCGTCTACCATAAGTGTTGCGATGTCCCCCTTCTTCTGAAGGGCCATCATAATTTTTTCGTCCACCGTGTTCTTGCAAATTAGGTGTATGTACAGACATTTTTCTTTTTGCCCGATTCGGTGAATTCGCGCTCTGGACTGCTCGTAGTTCGCGTAGCTGAAGTCCAGCGAATAGAAAACCGCCACGCTCGCTGCCGTCAACGTTAGACCCATGCCCGTGGTTTGAAGCTGTCCGATGAACACGCGAATGTTCTCGTCTTCCTGGAACTGCTTGACCTGTTCGGTCCTATCCTTCGTTGCGCCATATATGAGGCTGTATCCTATTCCCTTCTTTTTCAGCATCGCCTCGATCGCTTCGATCTCAGGAACGAACCGCGCAAACACGACGAGTTTCTTCCCTTCTTCCTGGCACCCATCCACGATATCCTCCAAAGCTTCCAGTTTCGCTTCGCTGACCTTCTGCGCATCGCCCGTCACATCGTCTCGGATGTACCCGCCTGTGCATTGAGATAATCTGAGGAGCTGGGTCAGAACGTTCCTTGCAGTTACTTCGCTTTCCCCGCTTAGCTCGGCATAGCAGTCCTTCTGGATCTGGTTGTATATCGCCAAGGCTTTCGGTTCCAGCGTTATCGTTCTGGTCTCGTCTATGAACGGTGGCAGGTCAACCGCGTCTTCGATTTTTATGCGGTATGCGATTTCGTGGACCTTTTCTACCAGCTCTGGCAAGTGTCGGTACCCTATGATCTGATGGTTCTGGAACCCTCCCATCACCGCGTATCGATTGCGGAATAAGAAGTAGCTGCTACCGAGGATATCCTCGTCCAGGAACTTGTACTGGCTGAAAATGTCCAACGGGTTGTTGGTGATAGGTGTCCCCGTCAGGATCATGTTGTACTTGGTCTGCTTGCCCATCTTATGAAGGGCCTTGCTCTGGCTTGTTCCTGCATTCTTGATCTTGCTGCTCTCGTCGCACACGATCATATCTGGATGCCATTTCAGGATTTCCTTTTCCAGTCGCCAGCAGCTCTCATAGTTTACGACGATAATCTGAAGGGCTGTTCCCGTCATATATTCGAACGCCTTTTTCTTTTTATCCAGCGTTCCTTCCAGTACCGTGAGCGCATATCGATAGTTCGCGAACTTCTTATATTCTTCTTCCCAAACACCAACGATGGACTTCGGGCATACAACCAGGAGCCTTTTTACCTTCGACACGCCTTCCAGCGCACCGACTATCGATATCGTCATGAGGCTCTTCCCTGTACCCATGTCCGCCAGAATCGCTACAGCTCTTCCTTCCTCGAACACGTTTAGCGCGAAATCGTATGCCTTCTGCTGGTGGTCGTAGAGCTTTACTTTTATGCTGGGAGCTACGTGCCCCCCTGACGTGTTCAAAAAGCGGCCAACGTCGGGCTTTAGGTATTTCCGTAGTTCTTCGTCGAGCGTTGCGCCCATCAGCGACAAAGCCCGAACGTTGCGTTCATTGAGCGGTACAAACCAGGTTTTATCTTCGTTGCAGTAGTAATGCCCGTCTATATCCCTGATGCTTTCGCGGTACAAGTAGGCATCGTGAATTTTGATGTAATCGTCAGATCGGACAGCTAACATGCATTCCCTCCCAGTCGATCACCTTCGCCATTTCTTCTGCTCCAAACATGTTGAGCATCGTTTTCGTTTGATCGTAGTCAAACCTGCGGCCGCGACTGAGGTAAATTTTCAGCTGCGCTACCGTCATGCCGATTTCGTAAGCGAGGTACCAGATCGGGAGACTGGCCTCGTCAAGCATTGCTATAAATTTTTTTGTATTAAGTTTCATACTTTCCTCCTCGGCCCTTTGAACGTCTTCAAGATCTCCTGCATCGTCTGAAACTCATCGCCCGTAAGCCGTATTGCTAATTTTTCGAGAAGTGCTTCCTGCTTCTCGGTCAGGTACTTTTTTCCCATACGGTAGCCATCCACCATGTACACGCCTCCTCCATTACCTTGGGTTGTGTAAATCGGGTAAGAGCATGACAGGTTTTCAATATCTCTTTGAATGGTCCGTTCGCTGACGTCAAATTCAAATGCCAAATTACAAACTTTATCTTGCCGTCTTTCGCATAAGGCATCTAAAATTGCCATTCTACGTTCGTTTGCTGTCATGCGCTCACCTCCTTTGCTTTTGATGGCCGTATTCTAAAATCCAAACCCGACAGTTTTTGTCGTGTTCGAGAAAATATTTTTAATTTTTTTGAATTTTTTTTGGAACGAAAAAAAGCCCGACCAGGTGCTGATTGACACCTAATCGGGCTGTTCAGGGCATAAAAAAAAGACCTGACGAAAAACGCCGATTCTTGTGAATCAGTTATCTTCCGTCAGGCCGTTCCATCTTTTCTTTCAACGACTCTTCAACGTGCTTCGGTTCCCGTTTCGGTGGGCCAGGGTTTCTTGTCCTGCTGGGGATCACTCGTAAATCGGTTGCCGTTATTGAGTTGTTATTCTTTTGTGGGTTATTGAGCTACCTTTTCTTGGTCAGGATTGTCTTCCTCTACGGTCGAGATCACCCTGCCGCCAGATGCGACTTCTACCAAAATATTCTTCTTGCATGTTACGCAGAAGACCTCCACCTGGCTGCCTTTGATTGCGCGACATAATCTCTTGCCGCAGATCGGACAGGTTCCGTATAAATATTTACCCATCTTGTTGTTCACCTCCATTGCCGTTCCCTGCACCCAGCAGTTGGGATTTGCCGTCATCTTTGCGCGGTTGGGAAGTCCTGCGCCAATGATCGGTACGCTGTGTGCCTTGCTCATTCCTTCAGACGGGGCATTCCTCTGGAACGATTACGCTCTTTTTACAGCAAATTGTTTTACCAAGTCCGCCATAGAATAGGTCGGGATCTGCTGCTTATCCCTCATGAAACCGAGCATTCCGACTTCTTCGCCGCATTGCTCGCATATGAACCAGCCCTCGGTTTCTTCCAAGTTCAGGTTCTTGTTCAGCGTCCCACAGATGGGACATTTTACGTTACATTGTGCCATTTTTGAGTTGTCCTCCGTTATAATGGAATATCTTTGAAAATCTTGACAGCTACGCCTTGAATTTCCAGGCGATCTACATAAATGTCTTTCATCCTGTCATTCTCAGGGTGCAGGTAGTATTGTCCGCTCTTATTCTGGGCGAGGCGTTTTAGCGTGACCTCGTTATCCACCAAGGCGACAATGATGTTCCCTACTTCTGCACTTGTCTGTTGTCTGATCAAGACCATATCGCCGTCATTGATCCCTGCTTTTATCATCGAATTGCCGTTCGCTCTAAGTAGGAAGAATTTCCCCTTTCCAACGAACGATTCAGGCAACCTCACGTATCCTTCGATGCACTCTTCCATCTCGGTTAACGGTCCGCATGGTACCGCACCCAGGATCGCCACTTGCCTGCTGCTCCTCTCTGCCAGGTTCAATGCCTTTGATTCGTAACTGTTTCGCCAGCCGCGTTCCACAGCTCCGCCTTCGGTGAGTTCGGTTAGATAGCCGTGCGCGGTACTCTTCGATATTTCGAATTGATCCGCTACTTCTTGCACCGTCGGGCCGTGGCCGTTTTCGTCACAGTACTCTTCTATGTAGCACCTGATTCTTTGCAGCAAGTTTCCGTCTTTACTTCTCATTGTTGCAACTCCGTTTTTTATTCTATCCCGAACACGCGTTCGGTTTAGTGATTATATTATAAACGTTTGTTTGCGTAATGTCAATGGGAGGCTGTCCTGGTTTCGGGACACCTTTCAATTTTTTGAAAATGATTTTTGGCGGCTCGTGCTGCGCTTTTTGTTACGTCATCATTGTATCACCGTTTTTCCAAAATACAAGCCTTTGATGACAACTATTTTTTATTTTGTTTTCGACAATCAAAGTCTTTTTTCGACAAAACCTCCTAATTTTTTCTGGTTAATTGTATGTTATAATGGGTACAGTCGAAAGGCTAAATCACAATATTTTAAGGAGATCCTATTATGGACGAAAAACACATGAAAATTACTAACCAAGACCTCGCAGAAGAAATCTTTGTTGCGATCCGTGACCTTTTTGAAGCCGTTGTTTCATGGCAAGGAAATGTCCTGACCATGGCTTTTTTGAACGGCGAGACGTTCCACATCCCCGTACTGAAAGCCTAATCCTACAATTGAAAAGACGACCTCCCCTCCTCTGGGTTGGTCGTCTTCTTTTTATTTTTCCAAATCTTTTAGTTGAATTCCGTTAATTGTCTGCCATGTCACATTTCCGTCCTCTCTGCTCTCACCAATAAAATGCAGCAGCAACCGAAGGACTGGTAAATATGTAGCCGAAGCCCTCCACCGTTTTCTGTTATTCGCTTGTTTTAAGACACCCGCTGAAGTGAGACGTCTTACAAATATAATCCTCCTCGCCGTTTATATACTTCTGGTAGTCCACTCGCAGAATCTCTTGTTTTCCCTCTGCGGTTAATACGTGTTTTACATTGAACCCCATCACCCAGTTTGTTATGGATTGGTAGCAAAGAAGATAGTATCTGTCGTCATCATAAACTGTCCAAACGGGGTTCACTATGTACGTTCTAATTTCCGTCGGTTCATGGAAACGCATTCTATATTTTCGCTTGCCACCGATGTCGTAATTGAAGTATTGAAAGCTGATTTTCTTTCCCGCATTTATCGCCTCAACGATGGAGTCGATCGAGTACATGACCGCCTCGTTTGGCGTCTTCACGGTGCTGTACTGAACGATGTTTTTCTTCAGGATTTCAGCCCTATGACTGCCCGCCAAATGAGCTATTTTATCCAGCAAAATATCTGCCCTTTTATCAGAGATAAAGTTGGCCGCCTGGACCGCATCCATCAGCACTTTTACCTCTGGCAATTCGAAGTCTCTGTCGATGACATAGTACTCGTTCCCTACCGATCGGTGCGTGCAAATCTCGTACCCAAATTTGTTCAGAACCCTGATATCATCATATAAGGCTTTTCGACCACACTCTATTCCTGCTTCGGCAAGGCGGTCCAGTAAAACCGATGACGGCATCGGATGTGCTTCGTCTGTCTCGCGGCTTAAAATGTCCCAGATTTTGAGCAACTTGATTTTTCTTTCACTTTCGTTTGCCATGGATATAATCCTCCTACTTTGCATAAGTATACCAAATTTTTCCTGTTTTGTAAAGGGGTAGGTGTATCATTTTTGAAACACCTTTTGCTATTAAAACAGGTTAATCTGCCCTTGTTTTCTCGACAAATCCCCCCAGGCCATAGTAGTTCGTAGTCTTTTCTGTACCTTGAAACTCCCCCATATACCACCTGTTTCCCCTTGTTTGCCACGTCGCTTTTCACGTTTTTGAGCAAAAAAAGAAGCCTTTCCACCCAAATATAGGCAAAAAGGCTGTATTTATTGGCTAAAACCCCTATTTACGTTTGAGACAAATGAGAGTTTCAACGTGTTTGGTTTGCGGAAACATATCGTACGGGGTGACGGAGTCGACCGAGTAGGCGGGGGAAAGAAGTTTGAGGTCGCGCGTCAGGGTGGCGGGGTTGCAACTGATGTAGACGAGGTGGACGGGGCGGTCGAGGGAGAGGAGGGCGTTGACCACTTCGGCGGAAATCCCTTTACGAGGGGGATCGAGCAGGATACTTATCTTTTCTTCCGGTGGCAAGTCTTGCAAAAGCTGTGGGAGCAGAACGGCGGCATCGCCGTTGTAATTGGTAATGCGGTCGGAAAGGTGGTTGCGACGGGCGAGTTCGTCGCCGTCGGCGGTCGCTTCGGGGACGATCTCTATGTTTTTGACGAGTAAACCCTTTTGGGCAAGGGTTGCACCCAAAATACCGACGCCCGCATAGGCGTCGATGACGATACCGCTTGATACGGTGTCGGCTACGCGCGTATAGATTTTATCCCGAATTTCGTCGTTCAGCTGTAAAAAGGAATAGGGATTGAGCAGGACGTCGACACCGAGAACGTTTATTGCAAAAGGACGTTCTCGGACGGGAACGACGGTTTTGCCGAGAATGACGTTGTTGTACTCGGTTTTCGGGGAATAATACAATGAAAAATCTTCTCCGATGCTTTCTTGCAGGAGGGCAAGCAATGTTTCGGTATGGGGGAGGGGACAGGCGTTTGTGACGACGACGATGCAGTAGCGGTTCTCGATACACCTTGCGACAAGATGGCGTAAAGTTCCTTGCTTCGTGGATTCGTCAAAAGCTTTTATCGAGAATTTTTCGGCGTACGTCAAAAATACCCGCATCAGTTTTTCCGCCCAGTCTCCATGTAAAAAGCACTTGGAAATAGACACGATTTTATGACTGTTTTCCTTGAAAAAACCTACGGCGGTCTTGCCGTTCACCGTACCGAAAGGAAGTTGAATCTTGTTTCGATAGCCGAAGGGGTGGGAACAGGGAACGGTATCGTCAACGACCACGTCGATACAGGCGTTTTTTCGCAAGAGGTTTTGTATATTCTCTTTTTTGACGGCGAGTTGTTCGGAATATGCCATGTGCAGAAGGTCGCACCCACCACAACGGGGAAAGCGATTACATTCGGGTTTGACGCGTAAAGGGGAGGGTTTGACGACTTCGACGAGGTCGCAGAAAACCAAATTCTTTTTGACGAAAGTTACTTTTGCCCGAACTTCTTCGTGCGGCAGGGCGAACGGGACGAAAATGACGTATTCATCCGCATGCGTTACGCCCTCTCCTTCCATACCGTAGCCGTCTATGTGTAAAAGTAAAACGTCGTCTTGTTTGATTTTTTCCATGCGTTCAGTATAACACCTTTGTGTTTTTTTTGCAACACTCCTAAGCAGAACGCCTATCGTCTAAAAAATCTTCTTGCAAAAGTCGGAAATTGCCCCCTTGTTCAAAACAGGATTGTATTGTATAATAAGGAATAGCAAGACAAGGAGTTTTTGTAGAGTATGGAAAAACAAAAGGTATCTGTTACGGCAAAAATAAAGGGTTTTTGGCAAAACATTCGCTCCATGGGAAAGAATTTAGATCCGAACGTTCCTTTGGAAAAACAGAATAACGTAACGTTGAAAGAGTATATTGCTATTGCTGTTACCAAAATCGGTTCGCAGATGATCGGTATCACCGCCGGTTCTTACGGAGCTGTTTTCTTATACGAGTGCTTTTACGGTTCAAAAGGTATTACCAGTGCCGACGTTGCGAGCATTTCCGCCATTCTGACGACGATTACCACGATTTTGGGGTACGTCATCGGTGCGATTACGGCAACCGTCGCTTATAAATGGAAAAGTAAATACGGCAGATATCGTCAATGGTATTTGTTGGGCTTGGTTCCGTATATCCTCCTCAACATCCTTGCCTTTATCGTTCCCGATTTTAATCGAGAGGGTTTAATCGGTTACAAATTTGCCATATCCATAGCGAGTACGATGTTAAGCGGTTTTTACGGGATCAGCGGGAATATCGTTCAGGTTATTTCCCCGAATCCCGTTGAAAAAAAGACGGTCATTTCCGCGCAACAGATTTTTTACTACATAGGGTACGGCTTGGCGTACGTGATTCCCTTCTTTTTCGGTATGGTTTCGAGCAACAAGCAAGCCATGTATCTCTTTATGATTTTGTTTGCGAGCGTCATTACGGTAGCGGGCAGTATCATGAGCTTCTTTTGGTGTCGAGAAAGAATCGAGCTTCCGCAAAAGAAGAAGGTCAAGATTACCGGTGCCACCATCGGATTGTTTAAGTATAAAAACTATATTATTTACCACCTAATCGGTTATATCGGCATCTTTTCCATGACGGGGGAAATGATAACCTATTTGACCAGTATCGTCGTCGGCACGGATAACGGCATTCTGTTTGCGTTGCCTTCGGCAATAGGAACCGCCGTCGGTATCGTGATTTGTACCTTCTTGTTTAAGAAAATCGAACCGGTCAAAATCTTGAATATCATGGGCATCTATGCCCCGATTACGGCGTGTGCGACCTTTTTCTCGGTTTACTTTACGAGGAATTTTTCAAGTATACTCTTTTTTATCTGCTATTTCTTCTTCGGTATCTCCTTCGGACTTGCCGATATGGCAAAGGGGCACTTAGACGTCGAGTTTAACGACTTTTTGGAGTGGAAGACGGGAGAACGGGTGGAAGCGGTGCAGGGCGTCATTCCCGGTTGGATCGGTTCGGGCTTGTCCTACGGCAGAAGCATTTTGATTCCGTTCATGTTGGTTTGGATCGGTTACGAAACCAATACCGGCAGCATCAATCTGATGGAATACATGAAGGCACAACCGAATTACGAAAGCACTTGCTTGTGGCTACTGGCGTTTGCACTCTTCGGAACGGCGTTACAATATTTGTTACGAGCCATTCTGCTGACCTTCTTCTACGATATTAAGGGAAAGAATAAAATCAGAATGTATGAAGAATTATCGGTTTTGAGAGCCAAACGTCATCAAGAAAACCTTGGCGAAATACCCGAACAAAAGGAGGAAGCGTGCGCTTAAAAATTACGAAAAAAGTACTGCTATCCGCTTTAAGCGTCTTTTTGACGGTTGTCGTTTTGGTCGGTTGCGTTTTGGTCGGTCTTTATTTCGGTTCGAAAAAAAAGGTTTCCGACTTTATGGAGCAGGAGTACGAACGTGATTTCTCTTCCGAGCTCGTTATCGTCGATAAGACGGATTCGTATCTGGCTCATCCCGATTTGGTGCAGACCGATTCGGGCAGATTGCTCGTCGTTTATCCCGCCGGACACGGTAGAGGAAAAATTCTCATGAAGTACAGCGACGATTTCGGCAAAACGTGGTCGGAGCGTGTCGATACCCTTCCGAAAAGTTGGGATACTTCGCAAGAAACGCCGACAGTTTATAACGTACGGTTTGTCGACGGCTCTTCCAAATTGGTTTTAATCAGCGGTTGTCCCCATTGGAATTCCGGTTGGCGAGACGGAGAGTATTTGCCCGAAATGCAGGCAAACGGGTTTAACTTTTCCTACTCCGACGACGACGGGAACACTTGGAGCGAATTTGAAAATTGGCATGCGCCGATGAACTGTATCGTGGCGATGTCGTCCTTAACGCAGATAAAAGAAGACGGGTGTTATATCGATAAGTGGATGGGAACCTTCCACGATGCGAACTTTATAAACTATAAAACCTATTTGACCTTTGACGAAACGGGCAAAGCGAATTGGTCGAAACCCGAACCGTTGCTTGCCGAGCATCGAGCCGTTGAAAAGGAAATGGGCATTTGTGAAATCGAAATAATCAGGACGGATACCGACGCGTTGGTTTTGATGGCACGAGCCGAAAACCGAGTGAGCCGTTCTGCCGTTTGCGTCAGTACTGACGAAGGCAATACATGGACGTCTCCCCGAGAATTACCTTATTATTTGTCGGGAGATCGCCACAAGGCGGAATACGACGAAACTACCGGCAAGGTAGTACTGTCTTTTCGGCAAATCATTCCCGAAAAGCCCAATCTTCTTTCTTCCAAAAGTACCATGGGGGACGGCTGGGTAGGCTGGGTAGGCACGTTTTCCGATCTGCTTGCCGTTGCCGACGGAAGCGCTACCGAACCTCTCGGAAAATCCTATTTGCTCGGTGCCCACTACGGGAATTGGTGCGATTGCGGTTATAACGGCATCGTCTGTAATGACGGCAAAGCTTTGCTCGTTTCGTACGGGCAGTTTGATAAGGACTCCGATAATCCCTACATTGTCGCTTTGTCGATGGATTTAAGCATTTTCGGATAAAAAGAAACCCATCGGCGTAGTCGGTGGGTTTCTTCTTTTATACAAAAAAGACCGAACAAAAAGCTCGGTCTGTGTTTGGAGCTGGTAGTGAGATTCGAACTTACAGTCCTCTCATTACGAATGAGATGCCTTACCGTTAGGCCATACCAGCAACATTATCTATTTTACCATATTTTTGAATTTTGGCAAGTGTTTTGAGGTAGTTTTTTACGGTAAAGTGAAAATTTTTCGGGAAGCACCGTTTTGCCGAGGGCGAGGGGAGGAGGGTACTTCCATTCTATATAAGGAATAGGGGAAAGTGAAAAAGGACTGCCCGAAAGAGCAGTCCTTTTCTGTTGACACATAGGTAAGCTTATTTCTTGTATTTGGCAAGAATGGATTCTCCGACCAAAACTTTGCGGACGTCGGCAACGTAAGAACTTTCTTGTTGCGGCTTGGCGGCGGGAGCGGGCGTAACCTTCTTGGGAGCCTTTTTTTCGGGCTTTCTGGTGGTGGGAGCGGCATATCCGTCGCGGAGATAGCTGACTTTTACGGGAATGAAACCGTTAAAAGCTTCGGCAAAAGCTCCTTCTTCCACGCCGATTTCCAAAACGTCTTTTCCGGTTTGTTTTAATTCGGTCAAGATGGGAAGGATGTCGCCTTCGCCTACGGCAAACGCTACGGCATCTACGGTAGAATTCAAGCTGATCTTGGTTCCGTCGATGATTTGACGGCTATCCAATCTGTTTCTTCTACGGCTGGCAACGGGCGTAACGGCGTCATAACCTTTTGCGGCAATGTATTCGTTAAAGTCACGATTACGCTTGGCTACGTAGCTGTAGAATTTTACAAAAGCAATTTCATACTTTTCTTCGATTTCTTCGGTGAGTTTTCTAAAACCTTCACAAGAAACTCTCAGACTGCCCAGATCGATAAGCAGTGCGATTTTGGGTTTGTTCATAATTTTTCCTCCAAACTTTTTTTAAAACGCAGGCTCATCACTGAACCTGCGTTTATTATAGCATGTATCTTTTTGTTTTGCAAGAGGAAAACAAAAAATTTGCTATAAAAGAATTACAAAACCGACGGTTTCGGTTCCTTTAATCCTTTAATTGCTTTTTAGTCGGCGTATACGCTGACTTGTTTGTATCTGTTGTCACGAGTTCCTGCATCTTCGAAACGTACGACACCGTCGATCAGTGCAAAAAGTGTATCGTCCTTACCGATTCCCACGTTGGTACCGGCGTGAAATTTCGTTCCGCGTTGGCGTACTAAAATATTTCCGGCAAGACACTTTTGTCCATCGCTTTTCTTCGGTCCGAGTCTTTTAGACTCACTGTCACGACCGTTTCTGGTGCTTCCCATACCTTTTTTATGGGCGAACAGTTGAATATTGATAAACATAGTCTATTCCTCCAGTTTAATATAGGCTTTATAGCCACTTTGAATATCCCTCAGCCCGAGTAACATCGTTTTGGTGACGGCATCAAGGCGTATCCTTTCTTCTTCGCTTTGCGGAGAGGGGACGGAAAAACGCAAATACCCTTCTTCTTTGACGTATTCGACCTTTTGGGAGGAAAACTCTACGACACCCATCAGAGCGGTACAAGCAATACTGCTGACGGCACTACACACAATGTCCTTTCCGAACTTGGCGTATCCCGCATGACCTTTCACTTCGACTTGGGTAACGAAGTCTCCCTGCTTTGTTACGACGATTCGTATCATACCGAGCGAAAATTAGCCGTTAATGGCGGTGATTTTGACTTCGGTATAGGGTTGACGATGACCTTGACGTTTGCGTTCGTTCTTTTTGGACTTGTACTTGAAGATATCAATCTTCCGACCTTTTCCGCTTTTCACGACAACCGCTTCCGCATAAGCATTTTCGACTGCTTTGCCACAAGAAATCTGTCCGTCTTTGTTGAGCATAAGCACCTTAAAACGTACAGTTTCGTTTTCCTTTTCTGCCAAAAGTTCCACTTTAATGACGGAATCTTGTTCCACCTTATATTGTTTTCCTCCGGCAACGATAATTGCGTACATAAAAACATAACCTCCTTTCTGAAGACTCGCTATCGGGGTGGCAAAACGCACTTCAACAAACCCTGTCTATGCGGCTATGCAATACTATACTATAAATAAAATTTTTTGGCAAGCAAAATGCGCATCTTTCTCGGTAAAAATGATATTTTTGTCGGTTTTTTTCGGGAAAACGCTCTGCTCTGTCCATTGGCGTTTTATAAAAAAACCGTTGCGGAACGGCATGCAATATGTTTACCGTAAAAAATACGCCCCTTCCGACTTTACGTCATCGTAAGGGGCGTTTACTTCTTTCGATTGCGGCTTTATGCCTTATGGGGGAGTACGCCGTAAAAGTGCAGAATGTTCATGTCTTTGGGGATGTTTTTGCCATGCTGTCCCAAACCGTAAAAGGTACGGTGGACGCCGTGGTCGGGAGAGAAAGAAACGAAGGTATCGTGATTTTGCCAGTTTTTCTCTACACAGTGCATCAGCTTGCCGAAAGATTCGTTATAGTGACGTAAAGCGTTTTGTGCCATGGGACTGGTAGGCCAAGAACGGTGCATTTTGTCGTCGTACTCTTGATTATAGACTTCGATGACGTCGTATTCGTCTTCTTGTATCAATTCTAAGGCTTTTTCGATGACTTCTCCGTCGTACTTCATCAAATAATAGTCGATGGGACGTTCGGCATAAATTTTCGGCATGGATTGTCCCGCTACCGAAACGAGGGCGACTTTTTTACCGCTTCGAGGCAGGGCGTCGAAGATGGTGTCAACTTGCAAGACGGGTTTTTCGTATTTTTGAATACCGTGTACGGCGGGTTCGGCACCCGTATACATGGTGGCAAAACACACCGGCGTCTTCGGCGGGAAAGCCGTCAAAAAAGGGACGGTTACGTCGGTATAGGTGCGGACGTTATCAAAAAAATCGTAGTATTTTTCATAAATCCACTGTCCCACCGCATCGGGATTGTAAAGAAGAAGGCGGTCGACTCGTCCGTTTGCCTTTTCTTCGACCAGTTTTTTGATTTGCGGGACGTCTCCCGTTGCGTTACGAGGACGTTCGGAACCGATGATATCGCAAAGGGTTCCGCATAAATTCGTTAAAGGAAACGTGTTAAAATCCATGGGGTTCACCATCTGCGACTGTCTTTTTGGGCTTCGTATTCTTCCTGCGTCATGAATTCCACCTTGCTTTTATCGTGGGTTTCCTGACCGTAGTTGGAGGCTTCTTGTTGCTTTTTATATTTCTTGACGGCAAAAACCGTTTGATAATACAGGGGAATGACGAAGAAAATCACCCAACCCGGATGCCACCAGTTTCCGAGAAAACCGAGCAATAAATAAATGACGATGCAGAATACCGGCAACAAAGCGTCGAAAATCAACCGAATATTTTTCTTGTTTACGGCGTTGACGACGATGTAATACAGCGGAATGGTGACCAAAACCACCCAACAACTACCCCAATAATCGAAATTGATGCACCCGAAAAACAAATAAATGCCGATAGCCAAGACGGGGAAAGCAAAATAGTAGGCGTTTTTGCGGGTAATTGCTTCCGTTAAAGAGTAGTACAAAGGAATCAATAGGAAAATCAGCCAACCGGGATGCCACAAGGCGGGTTCACAGAAGAAGCCCATGCAAAGGTAGACGATGGCGCAAAGGGTGGGTAACAAAGTGTTTAACAGGAGTAACCACAGCGGCACCTGTTTCTTTTGCGGTTGCGGAGCCGTCGGTTGTGCGGTACCGGAAGCAGACTTCGAAGATTCGGGTACAAACAGTTTTTTGATAAATTTGAACATAGACAATATCCTCCTATATATAAGGATAGCACAAATTCGACACGAAAGCAATAAGAAACTTTTTCTTTTTTGAAAAAGAAAAAACGTGAGGAAAGGGTTCCGTACGATGAAACACCTTGACGAAAAACCGTAAAAATGGTATGATGAAGAAGATAAAAGAAAAACGTCGGCGGCGTTGCCGAAAAGAATGATTCAGAAAGGAGAGAGACGATGGAGTACCCTTTTATCTGTCCGAAATGTAAACGAAAAATGACGCTCGAGGGGAAAAGCTATTATTGCCCCGAAAGGCATTGTTTCGACCTTGCCAAGAGCGGCTACGTCAATCTCGTATTGGCAAATTGTAAACATTCCGCCGAACCCGGCGACAACAAAGAAATGATACTGGCTCGCGTCAACGTCATGCAAAACGGCTACTACGACAGTTTGGCGGACTGTATCGTCGAGATTCTGAAAGGACATCAACACGACACCGTCGCCGACGTCGGTTGCGGCGTGGGTTCGCTCACTTCGAGGGTGAAAAAAGCCTTTCCCGACTGTCGCTTGATAGGGAGCGACATTTCCAAAAATGCCGCCGACGCCGCCGCAAAACTTTGTAAAGAGGTGCCGTTTTGCGTAGCGAGCAGTAACGCCCTTCCGTTGGAGAGTGAAAGTCAGGACGCTTTGCTTTGCGCCTTTGCACCGGTGTTTGCCGAAGAATTTTTGCGGGTACTGCGACCGGACGGCATCTTTATTCGGGTGGTACCCGATACCATGCATCTGTTCCGCTTAAAAGAGCAACTCTACGCCACCCCCCGTCCCAACGAACGGGACGTCGACGAACCGCAGGGCTTTACCAAAATAGAAACACGCTTCGTTGCCGACGATTTTACCGCCTACGGAGAAACGGTTTCTTCTTTGGTCAAAATGACGCCGTATTATTACCATACCTCCAAAGAGGATTTGGCTCGACTCTTTGCGAAGGAATCCCTTACGACAAACCGCGCCTTTGAAGTGCGTGTTTATAAAAAAATACCATCATAACGGAGGAAAATTTATGATTATTTCGAATGACATAAAATATGTCGGAGTGCAAGACAAAAAGATAGACTTGTTCGAAGGGCAATACGTCGTGCCAAACGGTATGTCTTATAATTCCTATGTGATTATGGATGCCGAAATCGCCGTACTCGATACCGTCGACAAAAACTTCACACACGAATGGTTGGATAACCTTTCCGAAGTGTTAGGGAACCGAAAACCCAAGTATTTGGTCGTTCATCACATGGAACCCGACCATGCTGCGAACATCATGAACTTCATGAAAAACTATCCCGAAGCCATCCTTGTTTCTTCACAAAAGGCTTTTGCCATGATGAAAAACTTTTTCGGCACCGATTTCGACGGAAGGAACATTATCGTCGGAGAGGGTTGTATGTTGCCGCTCGGCACCCACACGTTGCATTTTTATACCGCTCCGATGGTACACTGGCCCGAGGTTCTCGTTTCTTACGAAGAAACCGAAAAGGTTTTGTTCTCGGCGGACGGTTTCGGAAAGTTCGGCGTACCCGAAGCGCAGGAAGAATGGGCGGACGAAGCGCGTCGGTATTATATCGGCATCGTAGGGAAATACGGCAAACAAGTGCAGGCTTTGTTGCAAAAGGCATCCACGTTGGATATCGAAAAGATCTGTCCTTTGCATGGTCCCGTCCTTACGAAGAATTTGGGATACTATCTCAATCTTTATAATACCTGGTCGTCCTACACCGCCGAAAGTGCCGGCATCGTCGTGGCGTATACTTCGGTGTACGGGCATACCAAAAAGGCGGCGGAGCTTCTTATCGACAAACTCAAAAGCAAAGGTTGTCCCAAAGTGGTCGCATACGATCTCGCCCGTTGCGATATGAGTCAGGCGGTTGCCGATGCTTTCCGCTATGAAAAATTGGTACTGGCGACCACGACCTATAACGCCGAAATTTTCCCGTTTATGAGAACCTTTATCGAGCATCTCACCGAGCGGAATTTCAAGAACAGAACGGTCGCTTTCTTAGAGAACGGAAGCTGGGCGCCTCAAGCTGCCAAAGTAATGAAATCCCTTTTGGAAGGGTGTCAAAATCTGACCTATGTCGAACCGACGGTACAGATCCGTTCCGCCTTGAACGACGAGAGCAAAGAACAGATCGAAAAGCTATCCGACGTGCTTTGTCAGGACTACCGCGCCATGCAGAACGCCACCGCCAACAAAAGCGATTTTACCGCACTCTTTAAGATCGGCTACGGCTTATACGTCGTCACCAGTAACGACGGCAAGAAGGATAACGGTTTGATAGTAAATACCGTCACACAGGTAACCAATACCCCAAATCGGGTAGCCGTAACTATCAATAAACAGAATTATTCTCACCATGTCATTCAACAAACGGGCGTCATGAACGTCAACTGTTTATCAATAGAAGCCCCCTTCTCTGTGTTCGAAAGTTTCGGGTTCAGAAGCGGACGGAACGTCGATAAATTTGCCGACTGTACCCCCCTCCGCAGTGATAACGGCTTGGTCTTTTTGCCGAAGTATATCAATGCTTTTCTTTCGTTAAAAGTGGAAGCGTACGTCGATTTGGATACGCACGGCATGTTTATCTGCTCGGTAACCGAAGCACGCGTCATCAACAATGCGGAGACCATGACCTATACGTACTATCAAACCAACGTGAAGCCAAAGCCGAAAACCGAAGGCAAAAAAGGATACGTCTGTAAAGTCTGCGGCTATGTTTACGAAGGCGACGAACTTCCCGAAGACTTCGTCTGTCCTCTCTGTAAACACGGACCCGCCGATTTCGAACCCCTAAAATAATTTCGTTTTTTTTCGTTTATCTAAAAAAAGCAAGTCCGTTCGGGCTTGTTTTTTTATGCAAAAATCATGAAAAAAACTGTATAGTTATCAATTTCTTGACAAATATATATTATATGTAATATAATGGAAACCGTCATTTTGTATTTTATGGAGACGGCATGAAAAAACATAAGATTCTATTCGGACTTTTCGTGGTGATTTTGGCAGGAATTTTTGCCATGATTCCGCAGAGTAAAATAACGGCAGAGGCGGCAAGTACCGTCACCGTTCATACCAAATACAGCAATGCCATATCCGTTTCCGATAACGACTTCAACGTAAATACCGCTTTTAACAACGCAACGACGATTTACAGTCAAGAGATTGCGCGGGCGTCCGCCATACTTGCGACGGCTTTTGCTCGGGACAAATCGGCAAACCGAAACGATATGCCGAGCGTTTTACAGTCTTACGGTTTTAACGATTGTACCATTTATTCGGCTTCGAGCTATCCGAAAGAAAAGTATGCGGTCAGTTACGTGACGGCTACGCAGGATATTTTGCGAAACGGTCATCCCGCAAAATTGGTTCTTTTTTGTCTTTCCGATTACACCGCCAACGAAACGAGCGGAACGGCTTCCGTCGACATTATGTGCAAAGAAACGGTGTCGGAAGATTACACCTCCAACAACGTACTTACCTATTATTACGAAGGAAAAAGACTATACGACTATCTGGCGCATCTTATCCATACGACGTACGTCGAAAACGAAGATTGCGTTTTTTGGATAACCGGTTGGGGCAGAGGGGGAAGCGTCGGGAATTGTCTTGCCAAACGTGTCGTCGATAACTACGGAACCTATCGGGTGGCATCCTACCTTTTCGGCGTCAGTAATACCGCTCGAGACGCCGTAACCGATAATTCCAGTTGGTATAACAGTATCTTTAACATCAACCTTACCGATGACGTGGCGACCTATCTTCCGCTCAGTCAATGGGGGTACGGACGTTGGGGGGTGGACGTCAATCTCGGACTGCCGACCGATTCTGCGGCAAGGCAATCCATAAAAAACTATGTGAACAATTATTATGTTCTTTACACGGCAAACGCCGACCGAACCAAGACGACCTATCTCGATACCGCTTATCCTTTCTTTTCGGACGGTGAATGTAACGGCGTGGCGATACAAAACGTATTGAATACGCTATATATGAAATTGGGAAGCTCGTATTTGAACGGGGTAACAAACTATTACACACAGGATCTTTCCTTCCGACAGTATGGTTCCGTTGCCAAAATGATTGTAAAAAATGCCGATAAAATAAACATGAGCGTTTACGACTTTCTGCATAAGCTGTTGACGTTTATGAATCAAGAAGACTATGCCACGCAAGACGTTTTGGATTGGTTTCTGTTTATGAAGGCTTCCACCGATGAGTCTTGTGACGGAAACACGTTTATTTCTTTCGTCATGAAGTACGGATTCGGCATCGAAAACCTCACTTCGGACTTCGTATCGAAGTTGACGAGCAGTTGGAGTTTCCCGTTGAAAGAATTGTTTGTCAACCACGTTCCCGAGGCGTATCTCGCTTGGATGGAACTTCCCGGTACGGTGGGTATTTTGAATTATAACGATTTTCCGCAATTCTCGTCTTCCTGTAACGAGTCGAAGACGAGTAACGGGTGTTCCATCGTTTCTTACGGAGGTTTATATTCCGACCAAACCTTTGTGGCTACCCTCAATTCCGCTCAAAACGAATATACCTTTGCCTTCTATTACGGTACGGATACGAAAGATGCTTGCCGACCGTACGGACGGGTAGCTATGGTCTTTTCGGCTCCTGCCGGCATTACGGCGGGTGCTACGCCGTATTACATAGATAAGTCGGAGAATTATCGAACGTTGGAATATACCTATGACGAAACGACAAAAATATATACGCTTTATAATATTTTATATTTGAACGATATCAAAGTGCGTTTTAAGACGGTGGTGGATACGCCCGTAGCTCGCACCGATGCGGTCTATACGGGCGGAAATATCACCAATCTAATAACCAATAAGGACGGGACGATTTATTCGACCTATCCTACCGTCATCGTCAACGCCGGAAGTTTTACCGTAACCTGTACCCTAAAAAATACCGATACTTACCAATGGGCGGCGGGATACGACTCGGCGGACTTGGAAGTGCCGATAACCATCGCCAAGAGAGACTTGACCGTCACCGCCAACGATATTACCGTCACCTATAACGGCAAGAGTCAGGGGACGGTAAACACCGCCTACACGTTAGACGGATTGACGAGTAAAGATCAAGTCCAATCGGTTTCGATAAGCGGAAGTGCCACCAGTGCGGGTACTTATAAAAACAAGCTTGTTCCGTCCAACTTGAAAATAGCCAATACTACGACCGGCAAAGAAATGAATTTCTGCTACAATATCTCCTACCAAAAAGGCACGCTCACCATTCTGCCCGTTTCCGTAGAGATCCCTACCGCCGTTACCGGCGTTTGTTATGACGGGGAACCCCATCAAATGGTCGATACGTTAAACGATTCCGTCTACGAAACGGAAAATTATCAAGCGATTACGCCAGGTTCTTCGATAGCGGTATGCACTTTGCACGACACCAAAAACTACAAATGGTCGGATGATACGACCGCAGTAAAATATATTTCATGGACTTTGGAAAAGCGTCCGTTGACGGTGATTGCTCGCGATTTGGAAACCTACGAAACGGGGGAGGAAATCGGCTCGAACCGTTACGATACGGTCGGTTCTTTGGCGAGCGGGCACGGTTTGGTGTCGGTTTCGATAACGGGAGGTGCCACCGAAGCCGGAGTCTATCCCGAGGCGTTTGTTCCTTTCGATGCGCTCATAAAGGACGGAAACGGCAAGAACGTGAACGAATATTACGAAATCACCTATCAAAAAGGGAAACTGACCGTTCACGCCGTTACCGAACTGCTTCTCGTGCAGGAAGCGACTAAAAAAGAGTACGCCGAAGACGAACGATTCGACAAGACGGGAATGAAGATTTCGGCAAAATACGACGACGAAACGGTATTGGAAATCTTTACGTATACAATCGATAAAACCGTTTTGGCACCCACCGATACCTACGTTACCGTTTCTTTCTTAAACAAAGAGGTACAACAGCCCGTTACCGTTTCGGCACACGTTTTCGATACCGTTTCTTATGTTTGGGCGGAGGATTTTTCGACTTGTACGGCTTCGGTACTCTGTACGGCGCACGTTGCTTGCGGGAAGACGGAAACCGTTCCGTCGGAATTGACCGATTCTCAAGCCGTTTCCTGTTTGGCGGACGGCTACGAGGACTATGAGGCGACCTTTACCCTTGCCGTCTTCGAAAAGCAAACGAAGCACGTCGTATCGGAAGCACAGGGACACAAGCCGAGTGACTGGATAGTCGGTAAGGATTCTTCCTGCGACGTGGGCGGTTATCGCTATAAACAATGTACCGTTTGTTCGGAAGAATTGGAAGAAGAAGTTATACTCGTCAAGCCGCACACCTACGGGAATTGGAAAGAAACCAAAGCGTCCACCTGCGTATTGGACGGCGAAAAAGAGCAAGTTTGTTCGATATGCAAATACGTCAACAAAGAAACGCTGACGAAGCTCGGACACGATTTTTCGGACGACTATACCATTGACGTCAAAACGCACTGCACCCACGTCGGCAGTAAATCCAGACATTGCAGTCGGTGCGATGCGGTCACCGACGTAACCGAAATCCCCAAAACGGAACATTCTTGGACGTCGTATATCACCACCAAACAAGCCACTTGCGAAGAGGACGGCGAGCAGATTCGTACCTGTATGCTTTGCATGGCGGAAGACGAACCCAATATTTTACCCGCACTCGAACATAACTATTCGTTAGGGTTTACGGTGGACGAATATCCGACCTGTACGGTAAAAGGGAAAAAGTCCCGTCATTGCAATAACAGCGGTTGCACGTCCGTCGTCGACGTCACCGAAATAGACTATATCAAACACGAGTGGACGGATTGGGAAAAGACCGTTGCCACTTGCGAGGAGGACGGAACGGAAACAAGGTACTGTCTTGCCTGCGGAACCGAAGACGTCGGAAAAACCACGCCTTCGCTCGGACACTCTTTTTCCTATCGGTATACCGTCGATCAAGAGGCGTCCTGTACCGAAGACGGCAGCAAATCCAAACATTGTACCCGGAGCGGTTGTACGGCGACGACCGATACCAAAATCATTCCCGCCGTCGGGCATACCGAAGGCGAATGGGCGACGATTACCAAACCCACCTGCGTGCAAAAAGGCTTACTGTGTCGGTATTGCGTCGACTGTGACGAACTATTGGATTCGAAAGAAACACCCATGACCGAGCATCAAAAGGGGCAAGCCGTCGTGACGGCATCCACCTGCGTAGAAGTCGGGAAAGAGGAATATTTCTGTACCGTATGCCAAACCAAACTCGACGAAAAAGAACTATCTCTTGCCGAACACGCGTGGGAAGACGTCGTTACCGTCGAAGCAACCCACCTTTCGGAAGGAACCTGTCAAAAAACTTGTCGCGTATGCGGAAAAACGCAGGAAGAAAGCAACGAAAAGACGTCGGAACATACCTTTACCGACTGGACGTCGAACGGTGAAAGTACCCATACGGGCGTTTGCGCATGCGGAGAAACGGAAACGGAAGAACACGCGTTCGGCGGGGACGGCGTTTGCGAACGGTGCGGATACGTTCTAAGGGAAGAACCGCCGGCGGCAGAGGAAACCGCACGAGAAAAATTCCTTGCCGAGATGGAAAAGTTCGGAGCCGAAACCCTTTCGGGGAAAGCCGACGAAGCCACCTTTACCCGTTTATGCGAGCTTGCGTTATTGTACAACGAAATACCGAGCGAAGAAAAAAGCACGGTATCCGCAGAATTTTCGACGTTGACGGCAGCTTTGGAAAGTTATAACGAGCAAGCGGACGCCGATAACCGAGAATGGGAAGACACCAACCGCAATTTGTTTTCGGCTTTTGCCGCTTTATCGCTTCCGTTACTTTGCGTAGTATTCCTTTTGAAGAAGAAGTTGTTATAAGGAGATGCCCATGAAAAAGAAGATAATTGCCATTTTTTTAGTGCTTCTTGCGGTTCTGTGTTTTACGGTGGCTTGCGATAAAGGGCAAGAAGGAGAGAATACGGAGTCGGAATACGGTTCGCCCGAAACGGAGGGCGGAGGCGAAACGAACGAAGAGGCGGAGAACAAGAAGCTTGTCGCCGCGGCTTTTCAGGCGATAGCCGTTCCGCTGTATTCGGTCAAGATAACTTCCGAGAAAGACGGGTTACTTCTGTCTTCGTACTATAACGTTTCGGAAAAAGAGGACGGAAGTCGAGAAATCGAATACGCTTACGAAGAAAAAAGCACGTTTGTCATACAAGATTCTCAGATTACCGTACCGCCTACGTTTATTACGATGAAGAAGGGAAAAGCGACGTTTGCCGACGATCGGATGCAAACGGAGTCGGGTGATCCCGTACCCGTCGAGTTGGAGGAAATTTCGGCACCTTCTTCCGTCAATACCGACTTTCTTACCGAGATTACGGTAGAAGAAACCGTCGTCCTTGCCTCCGTTACCGATTTGGCGGGATTTTTCGGTACCGCTTTTATAGGAACGGACGGCAAAATTTCGGTAGAACGGACGGGTACGACCGTTTCCGTTTTGACTTTGCAATACACTTTGTCAAGCGGTGCGAAGATAACGGCGGAATTTCGTCCGAATTATACCTTCCCGATGCAATAAAAAGGTCATTTTTGTTGACAAGCGGAAAAAGAAAGAGTATTCTTACCAATAGAAACCGAAACGTTCCTTTTTACTGACGGAATCAAGCAGAGTTTACTGCAAAGGAAAAAGGAAAGTCATAAATGCCGACCGTCTGGGCGCACCGATTCGTTGGGATTGGTGTGCCCTTTTTGATTTCGGAAAAAACGTGAAGGAGAAAGAAAAATGGATATTTATCAAACGAACGACATACAGGAAATCTTACGGGGAAACCCGTACGTCGGGCGAGGCATCGTCGTGGGCAAGTCGGAGGACGGACGCTACGCCGTTGCGGCATATTTTATTATGGGCAGAAGCGAAAACAGTCGTAACCGTATTTTTGCCATGCGGGACGGCGTTTTATACACCGAACCGTACGATGCCCGAAAAGTCGCCGATCCGAGTTTAATCATGTATCCGGCGGTGCGAGAAATCCAAAACGGTTTAATCGTCACCAACGGCGATCAAACGGATACGATTTATGCGAAAACGGAGGAAGGTAAAAGCTTTTCGGAAGCCATGCAGACGAGAACATTCGAACCCGACGCCCCCAACTGGACACCGAGAATCAGCGCGTTACTTTCCTTTGCGAACGGCTCTTTTTCCTATCAAATGAGCATAGTCAAAAGTGGCGACGGAGCGGGGAGCGGATGTAATCGGTTTACCTTTGCGTACGAACCTCTTGACGGTTTGGGACACTTTCTGCATACCTACGTGACCGACGGAAATCCCCTTCCTACCTTCGTGGGAGAACCCGAACGGGTGCGTATTCCGAACGACATCGACGAGTTTTGCCGAAAAATTTGGGACGGCTTGAACGAAGAAAACAAAATCTCGCTGTTCGTCCGCTATACGGATGGGAAGACGGGCGAAAAAACAGACAGAATACGCAATAAGAACGAATAACGGAGGCTTTTATGCAAGAATTCGAATTAAAATACGGATGCAATCCCAATCAAAAACCGGCGAGAATCTATCGGAAAAACGGGGGTGAATTGCCGCTGGAAATTCTGAACGGACGACCGGGTTATATAAACTTTTTGGATGCGTTAAACGGGTGGCAGTTGGTTAAAGAATTAAAAAAAGCGACGGATATGCCGTCGGCTACCTCGTTTAAGCACGTCAGTCCCACGTCGGCGGCGGTAGGCTTGCCGTTATCGGACGTTTTGAAAAAAGCCTGTTTTGTCGACGACGTCGAAGGTTTGGACGATTCTCCGACGGCTTGTGCGTTTGCTCGGGCGAGAGGAACGGACAGAATGTGTTCGTTCGGCGATTGGATTTCCCTATCCGATACTTGCGACGAAGTAACGGCACGTTTGATAGAGAGGGAGGTTTCGGACGGCATCATCGCACCCGACTTTACGCCGAAGGCTTTGGAAATACTGAAAACCAAAAGGAAAGGAAACTATAACATCGTCAAAATCGATTCCGATTACCTTCCCGAAGAAAGGGAAACCAAAGAGGTTTTCGGTATTACCTTCGAGCAGGGCAGAAATAACTTTGTCATAGATAAGGATCTACTTTCCCGTATTGTGACGCAAAACAAAGATTTGCCCGAAAGTGCAAAAATCGACTTGATGCTTTCGCTGATTACCTTAAAATACACACAGTCGAATTCCGTTTGCTACGCCTATCAAGGGCAAGCCGTCGGAGTGGGTGCGGGACAACAATCCCGTATTCATTGCACCCGTCTTGCGGGCGGTAAAGCCGATACATGGTTTTTGCGACAACACGAAAAGGTATTGTCGTTACCGTTTCGAGAGGATTTAGGCAGACCGGAACGGGATAACGTCGTAGACGGCTATATCAATAAAAACGAATCGGACGTCTGCGCGGAAGGGGTTTGGCAACGGTTTTTTACCGTTCGTCCCGAGCCGTTGACGGAAAGGGAAATGCGGGAATACCTCGATAAACAGGACGGCGTTTCGTTGGGTTCGGACGCTTTCTTCCCCTTCCCCGACAATATCGACAGGGCAAAAAAAAGCGGCGTGCGGTACGTTGCCGAGCCGGGCGGCTCCATTCGGGACGACCTCGTGATAGAGCAAGCCGACGCTTACGGCATGGTGATGGCGTTTACGGGTATGCGGCTTTTCCACCATTGATACTCGCTGAAAAAAGAACGGAGTGTCTTGCAAAAACAACAAAAGTATTCTATACTAAACGAGAAACCGAAGTTTCGGTAGAGGAGAAACCATGATGACCGATATAGAAATCGCACAGAAATGCACCATGCGTGACATTGCGCAAATCGCAAAAATCGCTCACGTCGATGAAAAGTATTTGGAAAGATACGGCAGATATAAAGCCAAAGTCGACCTCTCTTTGTTAAAAGAAACCGACAGAAAGGACGGAAAACTGATTCTGGTGACGGCTATTACGCCCACCCCTGCGGGGGAAGGCAAGACCACCACGACCATAGGACTTGCCGACGGGTTGAAAAGAATCGGGAAGGACGTAACCGTAGCATTGCGGGAACCTTCTCTCGGGCCTGTGTTCGGTGTGAAGGGCGGCGCAACCGGTGGCGGCTATGCTCAAGTCGTCCCGATGGAAGACATCAATCTGCATTTTACCGGTGATTTTCATGCCATAGGTGCGGCAAATAATTTGCTCGCCGCTCTGTTGGATAACCATATTCAGCAAGGGAACGCCCTGCAAATCGACGTTCGGAAGATTACTTGGAAGAGATGCGTCGATATGAACGATCGTCAACTTCGTTACGTCGTGGACGGTTTGGGCGGCAAAACGAACGGCACGCCGCGCGAAGACGGTTTCGATATTACCGTCGCTTCCGAAATTATGGCGGTTTTGTGTTTGGCTACCTCCCTTTCCGATTTGAAAGCAAGATTGTCGAGGATTATCGTAGGGTATACGTTTGACGATAAACCCGTCACCGCAGGAGATTTGAAGGCGCAAGGCGCCATGACGGCACTGTTGAAGGACGCCTTAAAACCCAATCTCGTGCAGACTTTGGAAGGGACTCCCGCTTTCATGCACGGAGGTCCTTTTGCCAATATCGCACATGGTTGTAATTCGGTCATGGCGACGAAAATGGCGTTAAAAACGGGCGATTATACCGTAACCGAAGCCGGATTCGGTGCCGACCTCGGCGCCGAAAAGTTCCTCGACATCAAGT
>DCGI01000099.1:96472-97010 GCA_002315475.1 Christensenella sp. UBA1782
AAGTGCCGTATGGCGGGTTTGACACCTTCCGCCGTCGTTGTCGTCGGGACGGTGCGTGCGTTGAAAATGCACGGCGGTTTACCGAAAACCGAACTTGCCCAAGAAAACCTCGTCGCGTTGGAAAAAGGGATTCCGAACCTTTTACGGCACGTTTCGAACGTAAAAGACGTTTATAAACTGCCTTGCGTGGTCGCCATCAATCGCTTTCCCACCGATACCGATACCGAAATTGATTTTATTATCAAAAAATGCAAAGAACTCGGCGTCAATACCGTTTTGTCCACCGTTTGGGCGGAAGGAGGAAAGGGCGGCGAAGAACTTGCTCGAGAAGTCGTGCGCCTCTGCGAAGAAGAAAAAGGGGACTTCACGTTCAGCTACGCCGAAGAACTCTCTATCGAAGAAAAAATACGTGCCGTCGTCACGAAAATCTATCGCGGGAAAGATATTGCCATTCTGCCCACCGCACAAAAACAAATAGAAACTTTGACGAAGCTGGGTTTTGCCCGCTGTCCCGTTTGTATCGCCAAAACACAATACA
>DCGI01000003.1 GCA_002315475.1 Christensenella sp. UBA1782
GGGTGGGTTCCGCTTGCGATTACTCCTTATCGATTAAGGAAATCAATTTTTCGGGATCTACCTTGCCGAGTACCTTGCCGTTCTTGAAGGATTCCTCAGCCTTGACTTTGGCATCGAACGTGCCGTAATAAGCAATATCGCTGACTTGGTCGTTCAAATAGTATACGCAATTATCGATAAGCTCGTAAGTGGTATAGGTGGAATCGTATTTGCAGAAGAAGAAGGAAATCTTATTACCTTCCGAAACGGTATATTCGGTGCCGTCTTTTTCCAAAAGGCAAATATAGTTAAACGCAACGCCTTCCACACTGTCGATGGTTTTGGAAGAAGTGTAATACGCATAGACTTCGGTGTCGGTTTCGTATACGCCGACGACGTCCTTCACGTCGGTAACGTCACAAGAATAATATCTGTTTTCCGTCGCCGGATCGTATTCCGTTTTTTCCCAACGCTTTGCGTCGTTATCGACGGTAAAGGTATTATAGATGGCAAACGAACCGCTGTTGTATGCCAAAATCCAACCGTTCTTTAAGGTATAGAAAGCCGAGTACGTAGTAGGATCCAATTCGTAACTTAAGCGATAGTTGTTGGCTACGTTGAAAGCCAAAGAGGCATCGTAAGAACACACGTAGTAGCCCTTATAAAAGCCGTATTGCGTATTATCTTCGGTAATAGAATAGAAAATATTGAGTTTATCGTTGGCAACTTCTACGTTCGCAATCGAAAACTTATAAATGTTGTTCTTCTTGGCGACTTCTTTGTTGTTTAACAATTCCGAAGACAAAACGACTTTGGTCGTTCCGTCACAGAAGTTAAAGACGTTTACCAAATAATCGCCGGTGCTGTTTCGGATGTTATCGTAGTTATAACCGGTATAAACCAAATAGTTGTCTTTGAAGAAATAAGCAAGAGCGGTATGTTCGGTATAGATATCGATTTCTTCCTTGTCGGAAAGACGGATGCCATGCAAATAATCTTCATGTTCGTAGACGAGATAGTTGCCCGCGACATAGAAAACGGTGGAGTTATCGTCGAATTCCTTCAAAACTTCGGACTCGCTTCCGTCGATTTTGGTACGCATCAAAACACCCTCGTCGGTCTTGTATTCTCGCTTACTGTCTTTGTCGACGCTGGTGGTGTGATAATAGATATAATCCCCTACGATATAGATACCGGGGTAGGTGGTATCGCTTCCGTACACGTTCTTCGGGACGACGACGGAAAAGGTCGTGTAGTCGGGAACGTTGTCTTTCAGTTCTACGCGGCAAATCGCACCGGTCTTGACCGAGCCGAACGTATTCAGGGTGCTTTCACCCGAATAGCCGTTGACGAAATACAAATACTTTCCATAACGAACGGCAAGACCTCCGTTGGAAGTAACGGTGGCACCTGCGACGTCGGTATCAAGGGCATCTTGCTTGGTATTTTCGGTGCAAGCGGTAAACAAGCATACGAAAAGCAGGCAAAGAACGAACAGAATCATGACTTTCTTAAAACTCTTCATACTTACTCCTATAAGTAAATAAAATATACTTTTGTTATTATACCTTATTTACCGTTGAAAATCAACCACTTTTCCCGATTTTCTGTATTTTTATCGGGACGGAAATTTCTCATGCAAGATTTCCGCCATTTCTCGGGCGTCTTTACTGTACAATACCCCGATGCCGTCGGCAAATTCTTTACTGACGACCGCACCCCCCACGATAATCGTCAACGAGGGAAACTCCCGCATAAGAGTCTTTGCGGTACGTTCCATACTGTCGAGCGTCGTGGTCATCAAGGCACTGAGTCCCACGACTTCGGCTCCGAACGTGCGTACCCCTTCCACGATTTTTTCGCAAGGAACGTCTTTGCCCAAATCAATGATTTTGAAACCGTAATTGGCAATGACCGCCTTACAGATATTCTTGCCGATATCGTGCACGTCCCCCTGTACGGTGGCAAGAAGAACGGTCGCTCGGCTCGCTTCGCCTTCGGGAATAAAGCGGGTACGGATATACTCCAGAACCGCCTTCGCCGTTTCGCTCCCCGCAATCAGTTGCGGCAAAAAAACCACACCGTCCGAAAACTTTTTGCCCAGTTCGTTCAGTCCGCCGATTACGTCTTCGTCAAGAATTCGTTGATAATTCTTTTCGTTCGCCCGTTCGCTCACGTACACAACGGCTTCTTTGGTCATCCCCCGTACGATACAGTCACGAAGGCTTTTTTTACTTTCTTGCTTTTCTTCCTGCGTCCCGCACCGTTCCACGTACCGTACGCAACCGACGTCCTGCCCCGTCAGCAGGTCGTAGGCTTCCGGATGAAAGACCGGTCTCAGCGTAGGATTGACGATGGCACTCGACGCACCCTTCTCCAACGCCATTTTATAAAAACACGCATTGATTTTTTCTCGGTTTGGCAGTCCGAAACTTATATTCGAGAGCCCCAAAGTCGTCTTTACGCCGAATTGCTTTTGTAGCTTTTCCAATACCGACAAAGTGAACAGTCCGTTCTTTTGGTCGACACTGACCGCCATCGTCAACGGATCGAACAAAAATCTTTCTTTGCCGACGCCGTATTTTTCCCCTTCTTGCAAAATCCGCTCGGCTATCGAGAGTCGTCCCTCCTCGGTATCGGGGATGCCGTTTTCGTCTAAGCATAAAGCCACGACGTAGCACCCGTATTTTTTAACGACGGGAAAGACCGCCTGCATGGAAGCAAGGGAGCCGTTGACGGAATTGACGATACATTTCCCCGCCGTCACCCGTACCGCCTTTTCCAAAGCTTTTACTTTCGTGGTGTCGATACAAAGGGGCAACCCCGTTACGCCCTGTACGGTAACGGCTGCCCTCGGGAGCATTTCTTCTTCGTCGCAACCCGCCATACCGAGATTGACGTCCAAAACGTCGGCGCCCTCCTCCTTTTCGGCGATGCAAACGGACGATATATAATCAAAATCCTTCTCTAAAATTGCCCTTTTTAACAGCGGTTTTCCCGTCGGGTTCAGACGTTCTCCGATGACGAGGCTTTTCTCTCCGAACGGAACCACCCGAGCGTACGAACAGACGGCATCGGGAATTTTTCCGCTTGCGGCTATGGGTAAATCCTGCGTTCTTTTTATCGTTTCGGCAATATGTTCCGGCGTCGTTCCGCAACAACCACCCAACACGTTGACACCGCTGAGGCAGATTTTTCGCATCCGTTCGGCAAAGCTCTTCGGTTCGCTTTGGTAACGGGTTCGACCGCCGCAAAGAACCGGTATTCCGGCGTTTGGTTGTACTATAACCGGCACTTCGGATACCGCAACAAGCCTTTTTACGTTGTTCAGCATGGCGTCGGGCCCCGTTCCGCAGTTGATGCCGACGGCATCGACGCCCAAACCCTGCACCGTCAAAGCGTAGCTCTCCACGCTCGTCCCCGTAAAACTTCTTCCGTTCGGCTCGAACGACATACTGCACAAAACGGGCAAATCGGTATTTTCTCGGAACGCCAATATGCCGGCTCGTAATTCCTGCAAGTCCCCGAAGGTCTCCAGCAGTACGCCGTCCACGTCTAAATCCTTAACTATCTCCGCCTGTTGACGAAATAACTCGTAGATTTCGTCAAAAGCGTATTCTCCTGCCGGTTGCGGGAGAACGCCCGTCGGCCCGCAATCGTATAGAACGTATCCGTCGTCCGCAGCCACTTTGCGGGCTATCGAAACGGATCTCGTGATGACGTCACGCAGCCGTTCTTTTTCTACCTTACGGCTGTTACAGGAAAACGTGTTCGCGGTGATGACCGAAGAACCCGCATCTTTGTAGGCTCGGTGAATTTTTTCCACCGTTTCGGGAAAAAGAAGAGAAGCCGTTTCGGTTCGGTTTATCCCCGCATCCAAAAGAAGGCTTCCCATTCCGCCGTCAAAATAAAGACGCCCGTTGAGGGCGTTTTTCAAAGGTTGTTTCATGTTTATAATAAATCGGAAATTCCGCTCCGTATGTATTTCGCCGTAGCGATGTCGTTCATGGTGTACAAGTGCGCCGACTGTAATCCCTCTTTGCCCAACTCTCTGATTTGTTCCACCGCGTAATCCAGTCCCGCTTTGCAAAGAGAATCGTCGTCCCCTTCGTACTTAGCCAGCATCTTGGCGACGTTTTCGGGAATCTTGGCTCCCGAAAGCTGTACCATCCGCACGATGCGTTTGGCTTGGGTTACGGGCATGATGCCTGCGGCAAGCACCGCCGTAACGCCCCGTCGCACCGCCTTATCCCGCATGTTCAAAAAGTCCGCATTGTCCAAAAACAACTGACTGAGAAATTCTTGCACGCCCAAATCGTTTTTGATTTTCATCACTTCGATATCGTCGTCAAAGCTTTTGCTCTCCACGTGTCCTTCGGGATAGCAGGCACCGTACAAGGTAAACCCGCCGAGTCCCTTGATTTTTTGCATCAAGTCGGTGGCATAGCGAAAGTCGGTCAACTTCTTTTCTTCGGTCAGGTCACCCCGCAGAGCCAGTACCGAAGTAACGCCCGTTTTTTGCATGGTGGCAAGGGCGGTGTCGATGGTTTGCACCGATTGTCCCGCACAAGTAAGGTGGGCTACCGCCGGAATTTTATATTCCCTTTGCAGATAGTCGCACACTTCGAGCGTCAGTCCCGCTTTGGCTTCTCCCGCACTGTACGTCACGCTGATGAAGTCGGGATTCACCTCGCTCATACCGGCGAGGCAATCGTAGATTTTTTCTATCCCGTCGGTAACTTTAGGCGGGAACAGTTCCAAAGAAAATTTCATTTTATCCACCGATGGCGGGTAGGCTGTCTGCCATGCCCAACAAATCCTTAAAGCTAATCGGGTTGATTTTCCATATTCCGAAAATCAATTTTGCACCGTCCGAAACCTGTATATTGTTCAGCCAACCGCCGACGGCGTCTACGTCGGAAAGAAGGTTGATGACGGCGAGAGCCACCCAAACTATCAAAATCCAAAACGCCCCGAAGAATACGCAACCGAGTACTCTGTTGACGATATTTCTCGCCTTACCGATGCCGGTCGACTTGTCTTTCGGCTCGAAAACGGCGGCGATGACGGCAATAATGATTTTACGTAAAATCTGCACGATGACAAACAAAGCAATATAGTAAATGATGGTCGCAAGGTTTATTTTGGCAAGTAGCTGCGCATATCCGCCGAAGTATTCGTTACCCCGAACGATCAACTGCGCTACGGCGTCGATGGAGGCAATCATACCGCCAAACGTGATGCAAACCCAAACGGAAATGGCAAAACCGATGACGCCACTGGTGCAAAACTTCAAAATCTTACCGAATCCGAAGATGTAGCCGAGTAGCAACGTTGCGCCCAAGCCGCCTAAAAATATCCAACTGTAAATATCCATAACAACATTTTCTCCTTCGTTTTTCTTTTAGTATACCATATCGTTTTTCGTAAAACAATAAAAAAACTTATTATTTTCTAAAAAAAGCATCGTCGTATACGGGATTGGTAATCAACATGGTACCGGAGGGAGAAACCACTTCCACCCGAACGTATTTCTCGTCACCCCGTAACGTATAGCTCGCTTCCGTCCCTTCCGTTTCCTGCAATAGTTTCCCTTCAAAACCGATAAAACGGTACCGCATGGGTTCTTTTACGTATTCGCCGTTTCGGCACGCCATGCTGATAACGCCGTTTTCCAAACGGAGATAGCTCAGCGAAACGCCCGTACTCGCATAAAATTCTCCCTGCCGTACGGCACGATACAGGTCTTCGGGCGTCTTCTTACAGTAAATCATATTCCACGCGTTGGCTAAATGGTTCCACCGATGAAAATCGTCGTTGGCAAAAGCCCACTTCAACAAACCTTTACTCAGCAGATAATCCAACACGTCTCCGGCATAACACTTGTTTTCCCGCTCTTGAAACACGCACCGAGCGTATTCCATACTGCCGTTCAACACTTCGATACCGGCATACCCTCGGAACTTTTCCATGTTCTCTTTTGTCAAATAGTCGTCTCGAAGCCAATGAGGATGGGCAAGAACGGCAAACCCGCCGGCGTTTACGGCAAGGTCGATGGCTTCTTGATGCAACCCGTCCTTATTGAGAAATTCTTTCGTCCCCACGACGACGACGTGCGGGGTAAAAGAATACTCGAAACCCGGTACCTGCATCAAATCTTTGGCGTAGTGACGGAACTTCAACGGATCGGGAAAAATCATTTTTCCGATTTTTTTGATGTTACAGTTGTGGTTGGAAATACAAAGAATTTGATACCCCGTTCTTTGATAATTTTGCAAAACGTCTTTCAACCGATGAAAGCCGCAAGTGCGCCTTCCCGTACCGGCATGGGTATGGAAATTCGCTCGCAAAGGAATATCCGCTTCGGTAAAATTTTGATAAGGATTGATGAACATTTTTGCCTCCTAAAAAGATAGATTTTTTATAAACGTCGCATGAAAGTTTTTTTCGTCGTCTAAGTTTACGGCGGTGGCTTTTCGGATGACGTCTTCGGGTTGGGTTTTACCTTGCCCGAACGAAACCGCCCCTTGTAACGAAGCGTTTTCCAAAACGACGCTCTTTTCCGAAAACCCTTTCGCAAGCAAGCCGCATCGCTCGGCATTTTGTACCGACACCTGCGACGAAAACCCGCCCGCAAGATAAACTCTGCCGACTTCGTCCAAAGAAATATTCGCCTTTTCCGCAAGGATTTCCACGCCGCTCCGTATGGCGGACTTAGCAAGTTGAAAGGCTCTCACGTCCCCTTGCGAGAGATATATGTTTTCACATATCGGGTATCCGTTTTGCGTAATAAGGTATCCTTCTTTATCGATTATATCATAATGGAGAAGATTGGCGACTACGTCAATCAAAGCCGTACCGCAGATACCTTTCGGCTTTTCCCCCAAAAAGGAAATTTCCTTTTTTCCGTCTTCCGACAAGAAAAAGGAAGTGACGGCGCCTTCCCGCGCCGGCATACCGCAAGAGATATTCGCCCCCTCGAAACAAGGCCCTGCCGAAGTGGTTGCCGTCAGGATTTTATCGGGCAGAATCAAAGCGATTTCGGCGTTCGTCCCCAAGTCTATCAAGAGGTCGGCACCCGTCTTCGGGGCGTCGCACAGACTCAGTCCCGCCACTATATCGCTACCCACGTACGCTGCGATACAGGGCAAAGAAAGGGTGGATTTTTCTTTGCGAAAATCCAAAAATTTTGCCGTATACGGGTAGGTACCGATACCGGCGGGATTCTCCCCCCAAAAGATATGGAGCATGGTGGTATTTCCGGTAACGACCGTCTTGACGGGACGGGTACGGTATTTTTCGGCAAGGGTTTTTTCGGCGTTTTCCAATGCCGAAAGCAACGGCTCTCGCAACGCGGCAATCCCGTATTTTCGTACCGCATCGATACGGGCAAGAACGTCGGCACCGTACCGAATCTGAGGGTTATCGAAGGCGGCAATTTCGGCAACGCCCGTCCCGTCACACAAAGCGACGGCTACCGTCGTCGTACCGATGTCGACGGCAAAAAAACTTTCTCCGTCGACGGTTTTCTTCTCCCGTACGCCGTGGCTCGTTTGGACGGGGGCGTCGGTAGACGGTATCTCGATACGCATATCCCTGTCCACGTTCACACGGCAGGACAGCACCTTTTTCCCTTCGCAGAGAACGATACACTTGCCGCAACGACCGTTCCCACCGCAATAATCGGGCAGAAAACAATGGTTACGCAAAATCTCCCGCAGGTTTCCCCCTTCGGTTTCGATTCTTTTTTCGACGCCCTCGACGATAATCGTATACATGGTATTTTTATTATACCGAATTTATATCCCTTGTCAATCGTGACGTTCACAAAATTGCTTTTTCCGAAATATTTTTTGTTGACAACACTCGGTTTTTCTTATATACTAAAAACGTCCTTCACGAAGGAGGATCGTATCGCACCGAGCGAACTTTCTTTTTTTACGCCTAACCGTGATGTCACGAAGATATCGCACGACTGTCCGAAGACGGTGCGATTTTTTTATGTTCGGAGGAAACCGGTATGAAAAAAAATCTTACCTTAAAAATCTGTTATACCGCACTGTGCCTTGCCTTGTGCATGGTTTTACCTTTCTTGACGGGACAAATAAAAACCATCGGCAATATGCTTTGTCCCATGCACCTACCCGTACTCTTATGCGGTTTTCTTTGCGGGATGCCTTACGGACTTTTCGTCGGACTGGTCGCCCCCTTTTTACGATTCGCTTTGTTCGGTATGCCCGCCCTCTATCCGTCGGCGGCGGCTATGGCGGTCGAACTCGCCTGCTACGGCTTCTTCGCCGGATTGTTCTTCAAACTTTTTCCTAAAAAACTTCCTTTCTTCTACCTCACCCTCGTCCTCGCCATGCTCGTCGGTCGAGGCATCTGGGGACTTACCCGCTTCGTAATGGCTTCGGTAGACCACACTTCTTTCACCTTCGACGCTTTCCTCACAAGCGCTTTCGTCAACGCCTCTTTTGGTATCCTTATTCAAATTATTTTGATACCCATACTTGTCTTTTCTCTGCAAAAAGCTAAGCTCATACCCGAATCGTTTTTGCGAAAAAAATAAAAGAAGCCCGGCACCGCAAAAAATGGGGGACGCATCTAAACGTTTCAAGGAATAGCACAGTTTTCAAAGGAGAAAAAAGCTATCCTCACATAGCGGTTCCAACGTCACGCAAAAAAACGCAGGGGGACGCATCTAAACATTTCAAGGAATAGCACACCTTTCAAAGGAGAAAAAAGCTATCCTCACACAGAGGATCCAACGTCACGAAAAAAAAACGAGGGGGACGCATCTAAACGTTTCAAGGAATAACACACCTTTCAAAGGAGAATAGGGTTATTCTCATATAGAGGATCCAACGTCACGTTGGGATGAGGATGAGGGGTACTTCCATTTCTTCGGTGAGTCCCGTATGTTGTCCCAAGAAGCAATCGGTATTTTCGTGCATCAGAACGATGGCGTGAGAAAAGGTACCCACGCCCAAATAGGTACCGAGCCGTTTCGTTTTTTCGGAATCGCCGCCGAACACACCCCGAGAGATCAGGTCGGAGGTTTTCAGAACGGTAATATCCTTGCCGTAGGTTTCTTGCATATAGCGGAGAAATTCTTCTTCTCTGCCTTTCTTCGGCGTCAAAGAAACCGCGCGCACTTCGATCGACAAGGGGCGAGCCAACATTTCGGCAAGGCGTTTATCGCGGTATAGCGGAACGTATCCCGTTATATCCACCTGTCCATGGTCGGCGGTGATGACGACGAGGGTATCCGGATATTTTTCGGTGAGCGCCTTCATCCTTTTTTCCAGCAACGCAACCGCCGCTTTGCCTTCGGCACTCGTGACGCCGTAATGGTGAAAAATGCCGTCGGGTTGGGGACAGTGCGCATAGACGAACTGTTTGCCTTCGCTCGAGCAAGCTTCTTCCAAACCGTCGAACAGTTCGTCAAAGGACTCGCAACGTTTGCCTTCTTCCCGTCCCGGCAGAATGTCGGACAGCAGGGTGGTGACGTGATAGTCGCTCGGCGTATCCTTAAAGAACGGCTCCAACGGGAAAATTTCCATCATTTTCTTTTTATCCATTTTGACGGAATGATCTTCCGATTTTTCCTGCGTCAAAATGTCCCATCTGCCCCCTTCTTCGGGTATGTCCATGCACCAACCGAATCTGCCATGCTCGTACGGATACAACCCCGAATACAACGTCGCCGACGCACATGCGGTGGTGGACGGAAAAACGGTGGTCAGCGTGCGTACAAGATGACTGCGGAAAAACCCGTTTTCCTCGGCGTTCCGTTCCAACGGATATTTGCCTAAGGCGTCCAAAATGACAAACAAAACGTTTTTGTAGCCTTTTCGTAACGCTTCGTCCAGTTCCGGCAACGTCGGTTTTCCGTTCGGCTTGCCCAAAAACTTGGCAAACGAAGCACTGATATTGATGATATTGTTGTTCCAATCGGGATAAATAAAGGATTCCATAATTTATTTTTTCGTTTTCTCCGACCATTCTTTTAATATTTCGCTATACCCGCCGCTACCATGCTGTATACAACGGGATACGCGAGAGACCGTCGCACTCGAAAGGTCGACGTCTTGCAGTACGTCCTTATAGGTCTTACCTTCCATCAAAAGCAAAGCGCAACGCAGTCTGCCCGCCATCTGCTCCACTTCGTTATAAGTGCATAAGTCTTCTAAGACGGCGGCTATCTTGTCAGGATCGTCTAATTGCGCAAAAAATCGATATAAAAGCTCTAAGTTTTCTTTTTTTTCTTTTTGTTTTTTCACTGTGCCATCTCCTTGTATTCATTCTATCATACTTTAACGATTTAGTCAATTAAAGTTTTCTTTTGTTTTTGCGAGCATTCTCGCCGTACACAAGGACATAAGCGACACGCCGAGAATTTCTACTCTTGACTTATTTCATAATTAAGTATATAATAATATTAAGGTAATACATATTGTCTACAATGGGAGGACTGTTATGGCGGACGTCGACAAGATTTTGAAAGAGATGACTTTGGAAGAAAAAGCTTCTTTGGCAAGCGGAAAAACGTTTTGGCTGACAAAACCGATTCCTCGTTTGGGCGTTCCTTCCGTTTTGATGACGGACGGTCCGCACGGACTTCGGAAAGAAGTGGGGGCGGAGCGTGACGAAAAAGGTCGCACCAACGTCATGAAAAGCAGTGAAAAATCCACTTGTTTCCCGCCGGCGGTCACTTCGGCGAGCACTTGGGATCCCGATTTATTATACCGCATGGGACAAGCAATCGGAGAAGAAGCGCAAGCTCAACACGTTTCCACCGTTCTGGGGCCGGGAATCAACATGAAACGGAATCCTCTTTGCGGTCGAAACTTCGAATACTTTTCCGAAGATCCCCTTTTGGCTTCTCGCCTTGCTACGTCGTTCGTACAGGGGGTGCAGAGTCAAGACGTAGGTTGCTCCTTAAAGCATTTTTGCGGAAACAATCAAGAATATAATCGTATGTCCGTCGACACCATCGTGGACGAAAGGACGCTGCGGGAAATTTATCTGCCCGCCTTCGAACGGACGGTCAAGGACGCACAACCGTATCAAGTCATGTGTTCTTACAACAAGCTCAACGGAACCTATCTGTCCGATAACCGCCGTATGCTGACCGACGTATTACGGAAAGAGTGGCATTTCGACGGTATCGTCGTCAGCGACTGGGGTGCGACGAACGACCGTGTGGAAGGCGTCAAAGCGGGCATGGACTTACAAATGCCCACCTGCAAAGGCATCGACGATCGAGCCGTCGTGCGGGCGGTGCGAAACGGGGACTTGGACGAAGCCGACTTGGATGCGATGACGGCAAGACTGCTTCGTTATGCTTTTCGCTGTGCGGACGGTCAAACGGGTGCCGCCACCGACTATACGAAACATCACGCCCTTTGCCGAGAAATCGGTGCAAAAGGTGCTGTGCTTTTGAAAAACGAAGGGCTTTTACCCTTGCGGGACGATGAAACGGTCGCCGTCATCGGTAAACTCGCCGAAGAAAGCCGCTATCAGGGTGCGGGCAGCTCTCGCATCGAGTGTAAAAATCTCGTACATCTGACCACCGCCCTACGACAAGAAGGCAAAAAATATACTTATGCACAAGGATATACTCTGCAAGGGGACGGCGTAGATGAAAACTTACTGCAAGAAGCCGTCCGTACGGCACGGGGAAAAGACAAGGTCGTCCTCGTCGTCGGTCTGACCGACGCTTATGAAAGCGAAGGTTTTGACAGAACCCATTTAGACCTGCCCGAAGGGCATAACAAACTGGTGGAAGCCGTCCTTGCCGTCAACAAAAACGTCGTTATCGTTTTGGAAGGCGGTTCTCCCATGAGAATGCCTTGGAAAGATAAAGTCGGAGCGATTTTGAACGTGTATCTGCAAGGCGAAGCGGTGGGAGAGTCGATTTGCGACCTACTGTACGGAAAGGTTTGTCCCTGCGGAAAGCTTGCCGAGACCTTCCCCGAAGAACTCTCCGACGTCCTCAGTCAAAAATACTTTCCGATGGGGCCGAAGACGGTGGAATATCGAGAAGGTATTTTCATCGGGTATCGGTATTTCGATTCCGCCCGCAAAAACGTGGCGTTCCCCTTCGGATTCGGACTCAGTTATACCTCTTTTGTGCTATCCGATTTTGCCGTAACGGACGATTTTACCGTAACCTGTACCGTCGAAAACGTCGGCAAGGTAGCCGGTAGCGAAGTGGTACAAGCGTACGTCCATGCCGTCGACTCGCCCGTTTTCCGAGCCGAAAAAGAATTAAAAGGCTTTACGCGCGTTTCTTTGGAACCCTCCGAAAAGAAAACGGTAACCGTCAAACTGGACGAACGAGCTTACGCTTTCTATAACACCGCCGTAAACGACTGGAGCGTCCTCTCGGGCAAATACGAAATTTTGGTCGGCACTTCTTCGAGAGATATTCTTTTCACCGAAGAAAGAACCGTCGTCGGGCAAGAGGAAGTCGCTCTCCCCGCTTACTCCGAAGAAGTCAAGCAAGTATACGGACGTATCGACGCCTGTACGGAAATCCCCGCTTCGGCGTTCGCTTCGCTGTACGGCAAAGAACTCCCCGATAATTCTCCCTACAAAGTGGGCAATTTCCATCAAAACTGCACCCTTTCCGACGTATCCTGTACCAAAGTCGGAAAAGGCATCGTCAAAGTCATGAAGTTTATCGGCAAACTCATCGCCGGTGACTCCGTAAACGCCGCCATGATAGTCAATACCGTTACGTCTTTACCGCTGCGGGCATTCAGCGGTTTTTCGGGCGGTGCTCTTTCCCCCTATTCGGTCGCCGGTTTGGTGGATATCTTCAATAAGAAAAAAGGCGGTTTCCGTAAATTTTTAGCCGGATTCCTCCCGAAAAACAAATAAGAGGAACTGTACATGAAAAGACCTTTTACGCGGACGGAATTTCATTTATCGGATACTTTGCTGATTTTATATCCATTTCTGCTCGCCGCAGCGTACTACTTCGTTTGGTTTTATGACCTCGGTATATACGGACTTGCCTTCGTGCCGGTGGCACTCGGTATCTGTTTAATCTTTTGCAAAGACGTCTATCCGACGATTCCGTTTTTCTTTTTGTTCGTACAAGGCATCAACAAGACCTATACGAACGAGTTCTCCACCGCTTTGTACGGCTTTTGCTTGCTGTTCTTTGTGGCAAGCTTTGTGATTCATTTCATTCGCTTCCGTACCGACGCCAAAAAACCTTCTTTCTTTCTGCTTGCCTGCGCGCTCTTTTTGATTGCTCTCGGGTTTTCGGGATTTTTCTTCCCCGACAAGGACGAATATTTACAAAAAATACTTCTCGGTCTGTGCGTACTGTACGGACTGCTTTTGTTGCTCTTTTCTCACTATTTTACGGCGGAAAAAAACAAACGAGCCGTCAAACTGATTCTTCTGTCGGTCGTGGCTTCCTCCCTTTTGGCGACGGCGCAATTCTTGACCGTTTTGCAACAATCGGAAAACCTCTACCTGACGTTAACGCATAAAAATTTGATGGATATCGGCTACGCCAATTCCAACCAAATCGCCAACCTCATCGCACGCATCGTGCCGATTTGTTTTTACTTCGCTTCGGGCAGAAAGAAAATATCCGTTCTGTGGTTGATACCCGCCACCGCTTTCACGTTGTTTATCCTGTTGACTATGGCGAAAGCGACGATTCTGGTACTCCTCGTAGTATACGTCCTTTGCTTCATCGTATTCTTTATCGTTTCTCCGAACAAACTTTTTTATCTGCTGTCCTTCATCGTCTGCGTCTGCGGCGTAGTAGCTTTGTATTATCTCCTGCCTTACAGTAAAGAACTCATAGGAACCCTTGTCGACAAAGGCTTCGACGACAACGGACGTTTTGCCCTTTGGAAAGAAGGTATCGCCCTGTTCCAAGAAAACTTCCTTTTCGGGACGGGCTTCGGGTACAACTTCGGAAAAATGCATCCGGACACTCCGTACTGGTATCACAACACCGTTGTGCAAACCCTTGCCTGCTCGGGCGTTATCGGTACGGCGGGGTTGGGCATTTATCTGTTCACGCAACATATTTCTTTGCTTTACACCAAAAACGTCACCGTCTACGCCGTTTGGTTCGTACTGCTGTTAATACAGGGTATAGCCCTATTGGACATACACTTCTACACGCCGCAAGAGTTCATTCAAATGACGGTGATGACCTGTGCCTGCTTACCGTGCTTGTATACCCAAAGAAAAATACCGAAAAAAATAAAAATACCGAAGAAAAAAGTCCTTTGGTACGAATAACGAATCTATATGAATAAGAATAAGAAAAAGAAAAAACAAACTACCGACACACCCGAAATCGTTTGGGAAGAAACACCGGAATACGTCGAACGCGGCTTGTCCGACGAAGACGTTCGGCTACGCATCGAAGGGGGAAAAGTCAACGGAGAACAAACGGTACGCACCAAAAGCGTACTGCAAATCTTCATGGGCAATATCTTCACCTTCTTTAACTTCGTATTCTTGGCGATGGCGATTATTTTACTGTTCTTTGTGTCGAGGGACACTTCCGGTTTGGGAAACTTCGGGTTTGTGGGGCTCGTTATCGTCAACGCCACCATCCGCATCGTGCAGGAGCTGCGTGCGAAGAAGACGATGGACGAGCTGTCTTTGATTTCGGCGCCCCACGTTAAAGTCCTACGGAACGGAGAAACTTCGGAAGTCAACGTACCCGACGTCCTCTTGGACGACTTGATGATACTGTCTGCCGGCAATCAAATCTGTGCCGACGGTATCGTCGTAGACGGCGACATCGAAGTCAACGAAGCTTTGATAACGGGAGAACCCGACGCCATTCGAAAACGGGCGGGGGACAAAATCATGAGCGGTAGCTGCGTCATTTCGGGCAAAGCCAAAGCACGCGTGATACATATCGGCATGGATAACTTCGCCATGAAAATCAGTGCCGGTGCCAAATACTTCAAAAAGCCCAATTCCGAAATTTGGAAAGCTTTGATGCGACTGGTCAAAATTATGGCGTTTATCATCGTGCCGCTCGGCGTCGCCTTGTTCGGGGTAAAATACTGTCTGCAACACGCCGACCTCAATATCACCGTCGTCAATATTATCGGTTCTTTGGTGGGCATGATACCCAACGGCTTAGTCGCTCTGTCCAGTTCCGTCTTTTGTATCAGCGTCATCCGTCTTTCTCGTCACAAAACGCTGGCGCAGGATATGTACTGCGTGGAAACGCTCGCTCGCGTAGACGTTTTATGTTTGGACAAGACGGGGACGATTACGACGGGAGAAATGGACGTCTACGGCATAGAACCGAGAAACGGTCTGGAAAAAGAACTTTTTTGTGAAATGTTGACCAATTTAATGCACGCCTCGCAAGACGAAAACGCTACGGCGGTCGCTATCCGCGCTTTCGTGCAAGATACCCCCGTCACCGGAGAAGCGGAGTTTACCGTACCGTTTTCTTCCGCCCGTAAATGGAGCGGTGCTTTCATCAACGGAAAAAGCTTTATCTTGGGCGCACCCGAGTTTATTTTGGAAAACGACGAAGACTTACGGACGTTCTGTTCTCGTGCGGCGTCCCAAGGACTACGCGTTCTGGCGGTGGCAAGCTCTTTTCAAAAAATCGAAAACAACACCCTCCCCGAAAATATCGAATTGGAAGGGTTCGTATATCTCAGCGATAAAATTCGTCCCGAAGCCCCCGACACGTTGCGTTTCTTCCGAGAAGAAGGGGTAACGGTCAAACTGATTTCGGGGGACAATCCAGTCACCGTTCGGGCGGTTGCCGTACGGGCGGGTTTGGAAAACTGCGATTCTTATATTGATTTAAGCACGTTGCCGAAAGATACCGATTATGCGGAAATCGCCGAAAAGTATACCATTTTCGGACGTGTGCTTCCCGACCAAAAACTTGCTCTCGTCAAGGCTCTCAAAAAACTCGGTCATACCGTCGCCATGACGGGGGACGGCGTCAACGACGTACTCGCTCTGAAAGAAGCCGACTGTTCGGTGGCGGTGGCGAGCGGTTCCGATGCGGCAAAGAACGTCAGTAGCCTCGTCCTCTTGGATAACAATTTTGCTTCCTTGCCGAAGGTCGTGGCGGAAGGACGACGCTCCATCAACAATTTGGAACGTTCGGCGTCCCTTTTCCTCATGAAGACACTCTACAACTTTTTGTTGGCGTTGTTGTTCCTTATCGTACCCACCGACCTGCCGTTTGCTCCCCAACAACTGACGTTTATCGGCATGGTCACCATCGGTATCCCGTCCTTTATTTTGGCGTTGGAACCCAATAAAGAGCGGGTTACGGGAAGGTTTTTGCCCAAAGTCCTCTGTAACGCCCTGCCGGGCTCGTTAATGGTCGTCATCGGTATCGGTTTGGTCTTGTTGGCAAAACAGTACCTTCTCCCCGATATGACGGACGAACAGGCGCAAATCGTTTACGTCTTGATTACCACCTTCGTCGGCTTTATTTATCTGTTCAAAGTTTGTCTGCCCTTTAACGCCGTCCACGTGATTTTGTTCTTGGGGGACTTGGCGATTTTTGTGGGCGTATACTTTATCAACGTTCCGTTTATCGACCTGCAAGAGCTGTTCGGTCTGTCTACCGACTTCACGAGGGAAGTCCTTTGGACGTCGGGAGCCATCGCCTCCATCGTGTTGCCTTGGTTTATTATTCTGCTGAAAGTGACGAGTTCTATGCGTGTTTCCATAGAAAAATCCTTAGATTTACGGGACGAAAAGAAGAAAAAAAGAAAAGAAAAACGCAAACAAAAACAAGCACGTCGAAAAGCGGCGTAATCAAAACATTCGTATCGGAGGTATTTTATGACGGAAAAACTAAAACTCAATTACCCGAATACCATAAAAGTCGGTTTGGCTTTTTGCGGTATCAGCCTCTTTTGGGGTGCGTACGACTTTGTCATTCCGCTCCTTTTGGAGAACGCCTACGGTCTCAGCAATACCATTCGCGGATTGATTATGGGATTGGATAACCTGCTTTCTCTGTTTCTGCTCCCCTTATTCGGCAGAATCAGCGACAAAGCCAAAGGTCCCCTCATCCGACGTTTCGGCAGAAGGACGCCCTTCATCGTGTTCGGTACCCTTGCCGCCGTTTTATGTATGGTTTTCGTACCGTTGTCTTCGCAGGCACAACTGAAAAAGAGTGACGCCTATCGTAACGAGTATATGTATTCCATAGACTGCTCCACGACGGAAGGACAAACCAAACTCGCCGATACGTTGGCTTCTTTCTACGACTCCGAAAACAGCGACTACTGCGACAAGTCTTATTTGGAAAAGAACGACGTCGGCAGAGAGGATTTTATCAAAATTCAATACTATTGCATCGATTCCAGCGGTATTTTCACCAAAACTTACACCCATAACGGTCAGGAAATCACCAAAGAACAATACGACGCCTATAACGAAAGCAACAGCGACTACAACAAATATGTGGCAAGCGGCATCAAAGTCTATCTCAGTGAACAAATCGAAGACGCCGTAACTTCGTCCGAAGAAGGCGTCCGAAGCATCGCGGGGTATATGTGCATCTTGCTCGTCTGTTTGGTCGCCATGGCAACGTTCCGTTCTCCCGCCGTCGCCTTAATGCCCGACGTTACGCCGAAACCGTTACGAAGTCAAGCCAACGCCATCATCAATTTGATGGGTGGTGTAGGTGCCGCTATTGCCTTCATCATCTACACCGTTACGTTATGGGTGGACAATATCAACAACTATATCATCATTTTCGGAGCGGTAGCGGGAGCTATGACGCTTTTGCTCGGTCTGTACTTATGGCTCGTCAAAGAACCCAAACTCGTCAAGAAATGTGAAGAAACCTGTCTTGCGTTCGGTATCGAGGACGAAGAACCGCAACCGCAAGAACGGGGCGTAAAACAACCGAAAGACAAAGCCAAGCTAAAATCCTTCTTCTTGATTCTTGCGTCCATCTTCATGTGGTTTATCGGCTATAACGCCATTTCCAGCAGTATGAGCGTATACTGTACCAAAGCCTTGAACCTGCCGGCAAGCGTGGCGAGTATCGTCAGCGGCGTGTCCATGGGTATCAGTGCCATCGCCTTCATTCCCGTCGGATTTTTGGCGGCGAAAATCGGCAGAAGAAAGTCCATCCTTATCGGCTTCGGCATGGCTATCGTGAGCTATATTCTGTTGTTCTTCTTCGTGCAACCTTCGTCCAATTATTTAATCCCCGCCATTCTGTTCTCGACGTTCTATTTGATTTCCGGTTTCGGTTTGATTATCGCCAACGTCAATACCTTCCCGATGGTCGTAGAACTCGCCGGTGCCGAAGACGTGGGCAAGTATACGGGATTCTATTATACCGCCACCATGAGTGCGCAAGCCGTCACCCCGATGCTTTCGGGTTTGATTATGGATAAATTCGGAAATAAATTCCTGTTTTTGTACAGTGCGATTGCCGTTGTGATTGCACTCGTATTGATGATTTTCGTCAAACACGGCGACAGTAAGCCGGTTGGAAATAAAAAAGAAATTATGCTGGAAAGCATGCAAGATGCCGATTAAAGGAGGATAAATAATATGGCAAAAAGTAAAGAAAAAGTTCGTATCGGAATCGTAGGATTCGGAAATCAAGGGAGTGCGTACGTACGCATACTGAAAGCGGGACTCGTCAAAGACGCCGTGATAGGTGCCGTCTGCGACATCAACCCCGAAAAGTTGGAATCGCAGTACAAAAAGTTTAACCTTTCCTGCCCGAAATACACCGACCACAAAGAAATGTTTGCATCGGGCGACGTCGATGCCGTCATCGTCACCACCCCCCACTATTTTCACCCCCCGATTGTTATCGACGCCCTCAACGCCGGACTGCACGCCATGAGCGACAAGCCCGCCGGCGTCTACACCAAACAGGTCAAAGAAATGATTGCCGTCGCCCAAAAGGTACAAGCCGAAGATCCGAAAAGAATCTTCGCCATCATGTTCAACCAAAGAACCAACCACGCCTACAAGAAGATGCGTGAAATCATCGCAAACGGCGGAATCGGCGAATTGAAGCGTTTTAACTGGATCATCACCGATTGGTACCGGGCACAAAGTTATTACGACTCTTCGGCGTGGCGTGCCACTTGGAAAGGAGAAGGCGGCGGCGTACTCTTCAATCAAGCCCCTCACCAACTCGACCTGCTCTCGTGGATACTCGGCGTTATGCCCGTCATGATTGACACCCATTGCCATTTCGGAAAATGGCACGATATCGAAGTGGAAGACGACGTTACCGCGTACATGGAATTCCCCAACGGCGCAACGGGCGTGTTCATTACTTCCACCGCCGACGCTCCGGGAACCAATCGTCTTGAAATCCTCGGTACCAAAGGTAAACTCGTCTGCACCGACGGAGGCAAACTCGAATACTATCAAAACTCAAAAGACGAACGAGAATTCAACAAAACCCACAAAGGCGGTTTCGGACATCTCTCTTGCAAGAAACGTCGCATTTTCTGTCTGCCCTCCAAACAACACTTGGAAATTCTGCAAAACTATGCGGCTGCCATTCTCGGGAAAGAAGAACTCAAAGTACGCGGTGAAGAAGGTATCAACGGGGTACAAATCATGGACGCCATGCTTTTGTCCACGTGGCTCGACCGTCCCGTTGCCGTACCGATCGACGACGAACTGTATCTGCAAGAACTGACCAAACGGCAAGAAAGCGGCAGAGTCAAAGAAGGCGGCGACGTCGTCCTCGACACACGCGGAACCTACTAAACCATAGGAGAAAACACAAATGTATACACTCGGTTGTTGCGTCCCCGGTACCTTTATGTGGGACGGAAAACTCTATCATGGCAGTTATGAAACATTAAAAAAAGAAAACGACTATGCACTCGCCTGCGGTTTTGAATATATCGAAACCCATTTGGGCGACGTGATGAAACTATCCGACGAAGAAGCTGCTCGAGCGGGACAAGAATTACGTATCCGCGCGGTCAACGGATTCTTGCCCAAAAATCTGTATTCCAACTTCTCCGCATTGAAAAAATATGCCGAAAAAGCTTTTGCGAGAATGGAAGTTTTGGGTATCAAAACGGCTGTATTCGGGAGCGGAAAGCACCGAAAAATCAAATTCAAGTGGACAGCCGCCAAAAAGAAGAACATGCTCAAAGAGTACCTTCTTTTCATCGCCGACTGCGCCCAAAAGCATGGTGTAACCGTCGTCATCGAACCCTTGAACAAAAAGGAAACCAACGTCTTCAACTACGTCGGCGAAGCTTGCGATATGGTGCGAGAACTGAACCATCCCGCCTTGCGTGCCTTAGGGGATATTTATCACATGGGATTGGTGGGAGAGGACTTTTCGGTCTTCCAAAAAGAAGAAGATCTCATCAAGCATATCCATATCTCGGAAGCAAACAGAAAGATGCCCGGCGTCGTCGCCGACGACTTCATCCCGAGCTTTTTTGCCGTCCTGCAAAACACTTCCTATAACGGCACGATTTCTTGCGAAGCGGGTATGAGCGATTTCGGCAAAGACGTCGCCACCAGCGGTAAATACCTAAGAGAACTTCTTAACAAATAGTTTTTATCGAAGCCTGTAAAAAGGGCGTAGCTTCCTCTCGGGAACGCTACGCTTTTTTTATACAACCGAAAAACCTTTTTTACCCACACCGCCGTTGAACGGCGAAACGCCCGAAACCGACAAAAGGTTTCGGGCGTTTTCCATAAAAAGAAGGTATACAATAAAGTCCTTTCTTTCCGAATTACAGTACCTTCGACAAGAAGGTTTTGAGCCGTTCGTTCTTCGGATTGGCGAAGAATTCTTCGGGCGGTGCGTCTTCGGCGATTTTGCCTTGGTCGATAAAGAGGATGCGGGTACCCACTTCCCGAGCAAAACCCATTTCGTGGGTGACGATAATCATCGTCATGCCTTCTGCCGCGATTTGTTTAATAAGGTCAAGAACCTCTCCCACCATTTCGGGATCGAGTGCGCTGGTCGGCTCGTCAAAGAGCATGACTTTCGGATTCATCGCAAGCGCCCGCACGATGGCGATACGTTGCTTTTGTCCGCCGCTCAGCGTGGAGGGATAGACGTTCGCCTTTTCCGAAAGTCCGATTCTGGCGAGTAATTCCTTTGCCTTTTCTTCCGCCGCCTGCACGATGACTTTTTTGTCCGCATAGGGTGGCGTCACGATAGTTTTCGGTTCGGGATATTTCGTCCTGTCCAAATATCTTTCGGCGTTTTCGATTTTGGTAACCAATGCGAGCCGCTGTTTCGTCAATTTCGGATCGTAAGAAACCAATAGTTTCCCCGCCTTTTCGGTGACCGTCTTGGTAGCTTCCCATTTTTCTTCGATGGGAACCAACAACTTTTTCGTGGCTTCGATAATCGCCTTTTGTTTGGCAATCTTTTTATCGATTCGTGCAAAAATCACTTTTTGGAACTTAGCAAGAAGTTTATTATACAAAGGCATAATAAAATTGTTCCACTTGGCTTGTTGTAATTTTTGCATATTGACACGAATGGGCGCCAACGTGATATTCTTCAAAATGGTGAGGTTGTTGAACAGATTAAACTGTTGGAACACCATGCCGATATTTTGACGGCAGGTATTGATATTGATTTTTAAGTCGGTGAGGTCTTCGCCCATGAAGACGATTTGTCCCGCCGTAGGATCTTCCAAGACGTTCAAACAGCGCAAGAAGGTCGTCTTGCCGCCACCGGACGGTCCGATAATAACCACTCGCTCGCCTTCTTGAATCGTCGTGGAAATATCGTCCAACACGAGAAGGGAACCGAATTTTTTCGTAAGATTTTTTACTTGAATCAGTATTTCTTTATTTTCGTTCATTTTTGGCAAACCTTCTTTCAATCATTTTTTGGACTTGCGTTAATAATAATACCACCGCCAAATACAAGATGGCAGCTACAAATAAAAAGGCGAAATAATATGCGGCATGGTACAAACCTTGTTTCTCTGCACACCCCAAAAGATCAAATACCTGTTTATCGTTGATTCTTACCACAATATAACACACGACGGAAGTTTCTTTAATTAAAGTAATGATTTCATTAAAAATTGTCGGAACGACAACTTTAACCGCTTGAGGAATAACAACTTTTTTCATCGTTGTCAGCCAGCTCAATCCCAAACTTCTTCCGGCTTCCATTTGTCCTTTATCGATAGAGTTTATTCCGCTTCTGAAAATCTCTGCCATATATGCACCGCTATTGATACCGAACGATAAAATCGGAACGACTAAATTCGTGCTGCTATACTTCAAAGAAACCAAAACGACACTGTACATAATCAATAACTGTACCAACATCGGCGTGCCGCGAATAACGGTAATATAAAGGGAAGCTATCTTATCTAAAAACTTGATAACGATATTATTTTTCGGAGCAATTTTTATTACGGCTAAAATAATACCTAATACAAACCCAACGGCTAAAGCCCCAAATGCTATTAACATAGAAACTCCAAGGCTTTGTAAAAACAAGCCTCGGAGATTCCACACGTTTTGTAAAGTATCTACAAAATCCATCTTTATTTACCCGTACTATGATTGATTGTATATGTATCAATGGTACCGTTGGCAATCATTTTAGCTAAGACTTCATTGACTTTTGCCGACAATTCGGTAGCATCTTTATTCAGATACAAAACATAAGATTCGGGTTCTTCATCCAATTCATAGCAAACCAATTCACTGCTTCCTTCGGTAATCGCTCGAGCGGGAAGTTTATCGATAACAACCGCATTCAAAGAACTTCCGATATCTCCGCTTGCAATAATGGCATTGGTGTATTCCACATAGGAAGCATTGGTACCCGTCAAACTACCGGGGGTGAAAGTATCATCTTCCGTCGTGCCATCGACTGCATCACTAACCAAATAATAACCCGTCGTTCCTTCTTGCGTTCCGATTTTCATTCCTGCGAGTTGTGCCATGCTGACTTTTCCGGTTATAGGATCGGGTTGAATGGTCGTCGTGGCGGGAAGAATAACATACTGTACCGAAGTGGCGTATGTAATGGATGCCGCAGCCACCGCATCACGATCGGGTTTCTGCGTCATTCCCGCAGCTCCGATAGCCATTTTATTTTCTTTGACGTAGTTCAAAATGGTCGGGAATTTAACATCGTTAATAACAATCTTGTATCCCAGTTCTGCACCGATTGCATTCATTATGTCAATGTCGACGCCAACAATTTCATTTTTGTCGTTGATATACTCATACGGAGCAAATCCGGCATTCGTATAAACATAAATCGTGTCTTCTTTGGTACCGCCGTTGCAAGCGGTAAAGGCACAGATACATCCGACGGCAAGTACGACTGCCAGAACGGCTACTAAAATTTTCTTCATCTTTTTCATTTTTATTTTTCTCCTTTTTTCCTTTCGGATTTGATGGCTTTATCTTATCATCAAACAAAAAAACTTTCAATCATTTTGAATAAAAATTTTTTATTATTCATTTTTTCGTTGTTTTTTCGTGATTATGCAAGAATTATTGAATAATTGCATTTTTTACAAAAGCAATTTGTCTTTCTACGCTCTCTACCGAAGTGCCGCCGAAGGATTTTCGCTTTTGTACGCAGGTCTGCAAAGCGATGGCTTCGTAGACGTCCTCTTCGATGAGGTCGGAGTGCTTTTTATAGTCGGCGAGGGAAAGTTCGTCCAAGGCACAACCTTTTGCGATACAATCGCGGACGGTTTCGCCCGATATTTTATAAGCGGAACGGAAAGGAAGTCCTTTCTTGACCAAATAATCGGCGAGGTCGGTGGCGTTTATGAACCCGCCTTTGGCGGCTTTTTCCATATTATCTCGGCGGACGGTGATGCCTGCCAACATAGGCGTAAAGACGTCGAGGCACATACGGACGGTATCGACGGTATCGAAGACGCCTTCCTTATCTTCCTGCATATCCTTATTATAAGCGAGGGGCAGACCTTTCAAAACGGTCAACATTCCCATGAGGTCGCCGTACACCCGTCCCGTCTTGCCTCGAACCAATTCCGCCATGTCGGCGTTCTTCTTTTGGGGCATGATGGAAGAACCGGTGGTAAACTCGTCTCCGATTTCCACAAACTTGAATTCCCAACTCGCCCAAAGGATGATTTCTTCCGAAAAGCGGGAAAGATGCGTCATTATCAAAGAACAAGCGGCTAAAAACTCCACGCAGAAATCTCTGTCGGACACGCCGTCCATACTGTTTTGACAAACGGCGTCGAAGCCGAGCCGCTCCCCTTCTCCGAAACGGTCGGTTTCGTAGGTGGTGCCGGCGAGGGCGCACGATCCGATAGGAGAAACGTTCATACGTTTCCGCCCGTCGCGCAGACGGTCTATATCCCTGAGGAACATCATGGCGTACGCCATCAAATGATGTCCGAAGGTAACCGGCTGCGCCCTTTGCAAATGGGTATAACCCGGCAAAACGGTAGCTTTTTCCCGTTCCGCTTTGTCGCAAAGGACGCCGAGAAGTTTCCGAAGCTTCTCGATCAACGTATCGGTTTCTTCTCGCAGATACATCCGCATATCCAAAGCGACTTGGTCGTTTCGACTGCGTGCGGTATGGAGTTTTTTCCCGATGTCGCCGATTCTTTCGGTCAACACCGTCTCCACGAACATGTGAATGTCCTCCGCCGTTTCGTCGATTTCCAAAACGCCGTTTTCGATATCGGCAAGAATTCCTTGCAATCCCGCCACGATCATTTCGGCTTCCTCTTCGGAAATAATGTTTTTCGTGCCGAGCATCACCGCATGGGAAATACTCCCTTCTATGTCCTGACGATACATTCTTTTGTCAAACCGTATAGACGAATTAAAATCGTCCGCCAGTCGGTTGACTTTGCCTTCCGTTCTTCCCGTCCAGAGTTTCATGGCTTATTTCTTGTTTTGTTCCACGAGGGCTTGCACTTTGATCGGCAGACCGAACAGATTGATGAATCCGGCAGAATCTTTTTGATCGTAGTCGCTTTCTCCGAAGGTGGCGATTTCTTCACTGTACAAAGAATTCGGACTCCACACGCCGGCATTGATAATATTGCCCTTATAGAGTTTTAATCTGACTTTTCCGGTTACTTTTTCCTGCGTTTTGTCGACAAACGCCGTCAAAGCTTCTCGGAGCGGGGTAAACCATTGTCCGTTGTAGACCAATTCTCCGAAGGTAATGGAGAGTTTTTGTTTTTCGTGCATGGTCATTTTGTCCAGCGTAATGGTTTCCAAAACGTTATGCGCCTTATACAAAATCGCACCGCCGGGCGTTTCGTACACGCCGCGACTCTTCATCCCGACCAATCTGTTCTCCACGATGTCGAGCAAGCCGATACCGTTTTCTCCGCCCAATTTATTCAATGCGAGTACGATATTTTTGGCACGCATTTTTTCACCGTTTAACGAAACGGGAAAACCCTTTTCAAATTCGATTTCCACGTAGGTAGGTTTATCGGGAGCCATAATCGGAGAAACACCCATTTCCAAAAAGCCTTTCTTTTCATATTGCGGCTCGTTACCGGGATCTTCCAAATCCAAACCTTCATGGGAAAGGTGCCATAAGTTTTTATCCTTACTGTAATTGGTTTCGCGGTTGATTTTTAACGGAATGTGATGGGCTTCGGCATAATCGATTTCTTCGTCACGAGACTTAATCGTCCATTCCCGCCAAGGTGCGATGATGGGCATGTCGGGGGCAAAATGCTTAATGGCAAGTTCAAACCGCACTTGATCGTTTCCTTTACCCGTACAACCATGACAAATGGCATCCGCTTTTTCTTTCAAAGCGATTTCCACCAAACCTTTGGCGATACAGGGACGGGCATGGCTGGTACCGAGAAGGTACTCTTCGTACAACGCACCCGCTTGCATGGTCGGGATGATATAGTCTTCCACATATTCGTCCGTCAAGTCCAAAACGTATAATTTGGAAGCACCCGTCTTCAAGGCTTTTTCTTCCAACCCTTCCAATTCGTCCGCTTGTCCCACGTTTCCGGAAACGGCAACGACTTCGCAGTTGTTATAGTTTTCTTTCAACCAAGGAATGATGATGGACGTATCCAATCCGCCCGAATAGGCAAGTACAACTTTTTTAATATCTTCTTTTTTCATAAAAACACACCTCAATGTTTCGTATTTGCTCCCATTATAATAATATTTGCATAAATCGTCAACAAATAACGCATAAAAAAGGATTTTTATTCATAAAAACGGTTATAATTTAATAATTTATGTATAATTATCAAATTCCTCGGAATTGACGAAAAAAAAGGGTGACAATCGGAAAAAATATGGTACAATGCTTATATGAAAATCATCACGACCGAACAAATCGAAGAAAGCGTTTATCGAGCTTTTTTGCGTGCGGGGAAAAGAATCGTACCCGCCTACAAAGCTAAGCTTGCCGACGCTCGTACCTGCGAAAGCAATCCGCGTACCGTCTTTGCTTTAGACTTTATGATACGGAACGCCGAACTTGCCGAAGAAAAGAATTTACCCGTTTGCCAAGATACGGGGGTAGCTTGCGTCTTTTTGGAAATCGGGCAAGAGGTGCATATAGAAGGCGATTTTATCGAAGATGCCGTCAATCGAGGGGTACGGCGTGCCTATCAAGACGGTTTTTTCCGCAAAAGCGTGGTCGATCCGTTGACAAGGAAAAACACGCAAGACAACACGCCCGCCGCCTGTCATTATGAAATCGTAACGGGGGACAAACTGAAAATAACCGTCTTACCCAAAGGATTCGGCAGCGAGAACATGAGCAAACTTTATATGCTTTCTCCGACGGTGGGACGAGAAGGCATCGTACGAGCCGTCGTGGATACGGTACGACAAGCAGGGAGTCTTCCCTGCCCGCCCGTCGTCGTCGGCGTCGGCGTGGGCGGAACCTTTGACACCTGTGCTTTTTTAGCAAAAAAAGCACTACTCTGCCCGACGGGGCAGAGTACGGGGCGGTCGGATGCGGACGGCATCGCCGAAGAGTGCCTTGCGAAGATCAACGAACTTCGCATCGGCGCACAAGGCTTCGGCGGGGCGGTCTCCGCACTGGACGTCCGCATCCTGACCGCCCCCACCCATATTGCCGGTCTTCCCGTTGCCGTCAATATACAGTGCCACTGTATGCGCTGTGAGGAGGAAATTTTATGAGAACCATACGTTTGCCCGAAGACGTTTCCCTTTTCCCGACTCTGCAAGTCGGCGAGGCCGTTTTGCTCTCCGGTACCGTTTTTACCGCTCGGGACGCCGCACACAAACGGGGTATTCCGTTCGATCTCAACAACCAAACCGTTTATTATGCCGGCCCCTGTCCCACGCCGGAAGGTGCCGTTGTCGGCAGCATGGGGCCTACCACTTCGAGCAGAATGGACGCTTTTACCCCCGCCCTTCTGGACGGCGGTCTGAAAGGCATGATCGGAAAAGGTGCGAGAAGTAAAGAAGTCGTAGACGCCATCCAAAGGAACGGAGCCGTTTATTTTGCCGCCGTCGGCGGTGCCGGTGCCTTATACGCTTCCTGCGTCAAAGCCGTTGAAGTGGTGGCTTATCCCGATTTGCTTTGTGAAGCCGTCCGTAAAATCACCGTTGAGAATTTTCCCGTCCTTGTCGCTATTACCCCGAACGGTTCCGTCTATGACTAAGTATTCCGATTTTTTATCCCGCACCGAAGACAAACCGATCCGTTTCGCCAAGTTGGAACGATTGCTTGCCTCTCCCGAAATTATCGCCGATAACCGCTACTGGCGACGTCTTCTTTTGGAAAAAGAATCCCTCGCCGCCTTCATCAAGACGCGGTCGGCGTTGGTTTCCGTTTTATCCGAATACGAACGCTGCAAAGACGACCTTTATCGAGAAACCGACGAAGAATTAAAAAAGATGCTCGCCGAAGAATGTACTCGTCTTTGCTCGCAAGCGGACGATCTTTTTTCCGCCTCTTCCGCTCTTTTCCTCGCACTCGGCGAAAACTGCGATTGTGATTTGGAGTTGATTCCCGACGGCAACAAGTCCCAAGACTTTTGCGAAACCCTTCTTTCCATGTATCAACGCTTTTTAGATAGTTCGGGTTACTCTTATACGCAAGAAAGAATGACAAACTGCATTATTCTGCATATCACATCCGGCTATGCCCGTATTAAGACGGAAACCGGTTTACACAAAAGCGGATTGCTTAGCGTCGCCGTTACCGCTTTTCCCGTCACCGAAAAAAAACCTCTGTCGATCGGCGAAAAGGATCTACGCATCGACCTGTTTCACTCGGGCGGTGCCGGTGGTCAAAACATCAACAAGGTAGAAACCGCCATTCGCATCACCCACCTGCCGACAGGCATCGTAGTGACTTGTCAGGATGAACGAAGCCAGTTACAAAACAAAAACAAAGCGATGGAAACGTTGCAAAAAAAATTACTCGCCCTGCAAGCCAAAGAAGAAACGCAAAAAAAAGAAGAGCTTCGTAAAAAATCCGCCCTTCTTCTGCGCACGTACGATTTCACCAACAAGGTAGCTACGCAAAATAAAAAGAAATACCCGTTGGATGCCGTCCTGAACGGCGAATTGCCGCAATAATTCTATTTTTTCATCTTCCACACGTAAACGCCCGCAAACACGAGTTCGGCACCGTTTATCGCAATCATCGCGGCGCACAGCCCCGTAAAGAACGGTGGGAGAAATACCGTACCGACCGCCTGCCCGATATAATAATACAGAGCCACGCCCGCCAACGCCATGTCGGCAAGCAACACAAGTGCCGTTACGATATAAAAAATCAACGTGCTTTTTCCGATTTTCATTCTGCCTTTGCCTCCATAGCTTTCTTGTACGCCTCACTGTTCTTCATTTCCTCTTTCGTCGCATAAGCGGTAGACTGTACGTTTAACGTCGTTTCCGGATCGGTAATCGCTTCGGAGGTAGACACCTTCGCTATTGCATACGAAACGTCGGTAACGCTAACGTATCCGTTGTTTTGAAAATAACCAAATCCGTTCAAAGTGTACGCAAGACTGGTCGCATCGGTAAGACCGATAATATAGCCGTTGCATTGCCCGTCCCCTACGCCGTACGAACAAGCGGAAAAACAAGACTTTATCACGCCTATATTGTTCTGTGCCACGATACCCCCCTGATAGCTGTTTTTCCCGCCTTGCAAGGCACATTCGCTATAACAGTTTTCCGCAACGGTAGAACCCGACGCATTGACGTGTACGCCGATAACGCCGCCTACGCTCGACTCCTCGCCCGCTTTTACCGTTCCCGCACTCGTACAGCCGTAAACGTAATAGTTGTTGTAGCCGCATATCCCGCCTACACAAGCCGCCGCCGTTGCCGTTACGTCGCATTGCGACGCTCCGTCACCGATGATTCCTTTGTTGACGCCGACCAGCCCGCCGAAGTAACAAGTGCCTTCTCCGATTACGCTTCCCTCCGCCGTACACTCGCGAACGTAAGCCGTATTGTATCCGCTGATGCCGCCGACGTACAATTCTCCGGCGGCGGATACTGCTTGCAAGGCGGCTGCCGTCGAACAACGGTCGACGGCTCCCACGTATTGCACGCTTTGCGTTTCGTCAAAATAGTCGTTTCCGTATAAATTCAAACCGACGATACCGCCGAGTATGCCTTGATACGGCACTTTGCCGACAGCCGTCCCCGTAAACGAGTTTTCTTCCACCGTTCCGTAATTCTGACAGACCAACCCTCCGACGTACACGACGGGCGTATGCTCCTCGCTTTCCGACGAATTCTCGGCTTCGATGTTGGCATCCACCGAGCAAGATTTTATCGTTCCGTAATTATAGGCTACCATTCCACCAATATTGGGATTCCAATCCTCACGTTCCGTCTTTTGCCGTATCGTTCCCGAAACCGAACAATCGGAAATGGTGCCTTCCTTTTCACGATTCCCGTTTACGGCGACAAAAGCACCGACATCCACCGTATCGGAAAGGATTTTCGAGCCTTCGGATATTTTACAGTTTTGAATCGTACCTTCGTTCCACGCACCGTACACCGACAGAAAAGAATTCTGCGTTTTGGTGTTGACCGCCGACAAATCGACTTTCGCTTCGCACCCTTGTATCGTGCCTGCGTTTTTATAGGTGAGGACGGAAAGATAAACCGTCTTGCTTTCGTACAAAGAACATCTGCCTTCGAGCGTCTTGCTTTTTCCCTGCATGGCGGCAAGCACGTCGGTATCGTGTACCCATATATACGCACCCTTACTCCCCACCAACACGCAAGCAAGAAGGACGTCGTCTTCGCTTGTAACGACGTACGGCAAAACGTAGTATCCCGATGCGGTGTAAATCGCACCGCCGTACGGCAAGCGGTCTGCCACCGCGTTGACCGTTGCGCCGGCGGCGTTTTGCAACAACAGTTCGGCAGCCTTCTGCACGTCGGAACGGAATGTTTCGGTATTCGCAAAGCCAAAAATTTCGGCGACTTGCGCAAGGCTTTCGCCGTAGTCCTTTTCGCTGCTCGCCACCGTCAAAGCTTTGTTCAGACCGACGACGGCACTTTTACTTATCACGCAATCCGTCTCGTTGCCGAGCAGATTCGACGTGAGCAAACTCTTGACGTAGGAGAAGAAATAACTGTAATAAGCGGCGATATTGTTACCGCTCGTCAGCGTCCATTGTTGCGGTTCTTCGCTACCCGCATACAAAGAAATCAAATAGGTAAAGTACCGAGCCACGTTGTCGCAAGTCGAAGCAATCGTCGAAGTTATCTCTCCCGACGTCTTCTGCACGAGGCTTCCCGTTTCCGCTTTTCGAAAAACGTTACAGTCGCAAGAAAGGGTATTGCCGTCTGTTTTTTGTTCGGAACAGTACGTCCTCTGTACGACGGTAAAATCTCCGTCCGCTTCCACTTGCACGTTATCGATCGTCCCTTGATTTTCCCCGAACAGAACGGAATAGTTTTCTTCCGTCCGCACCGAAAACCGCGTAATGATTTTTAAGTTTTTTACCGTACCCGAAAGGGTTGCCGCCAAAGGCTTTCCCGTTGCGGCATAGGTCAGAGTATGCCCGTTGCCGTCCAGCGTACCGGCAAAATTCTCCCGTCCTTCCTGCGTCCAGGTAATATCGTTTTTGAGTTTATAGTATCCCGTTCCTTGCAGAGCGAGTGCAAGTTGATTTTCGTTCGTAATAAAAACGGGACTTTCTTCCGTCCCCCGTCCCGCCTTCAAACCGGCAAACAAACCGAGCACCGCCATCACGCAAAACACGACCGAAACGACGCAGGCTATCCACACCGTTTTTTTCTGAGCGGACGACATTTTCTTATTATGAATAATCACTTCGTTCCTGCCGAACTCCAACGGGCTATCGTATAAAGTCTTTACGATATACTCGATATTGGCGCGGCTTTTTTCGTCCTTATATCCTTTGGCGTACACTTCGGCAAGGTATTCGTGCTTTCCCAGTACCGCCAGCATCTCCAACGGCGTTACCACGTCGGTCAAATGCAAATACAACCGCAGTGCTCTGCCCGCTTTCACACGAAACGCCGCAAAGCTTTCCCGATCTTCGTCGAAGACCGTATACCGAGAAACGCCCAAAAGCTCCCCTTCGTATTTTTTGAGAATTTTGCGACTGTCGTATAAATAGCATAGGGATAACAGCGGAAACCGCCCCGCACAGGCGGAAGCCGTCGTCTTGTCAAAATTTTCGGAAAACTCCGCCACGTCGTCTTGCTTAATCGACGTCACCAAACGTTTGATTTTCTCTTCCATTATCTCTTCATCTTCACCTTTCGCGCCGCCGCCCATCTATCCAATATTTCAAAGATGTACGCTTCGTCCACGTCCCCTTTATCGACGATTCTGCGAAGCAATTCTCCGTTCTGCCGACCGGACTCCAGCAAACTCGCCAACGTGTCCCGCTCGGCGAGTAATTCTCGCAAAAGGGTTTCTTCGCCGCTACGGATTTCTTCGATTTTTTTGGCATTGTCACTCAGTACCGCCGCCACGTCTTTGTTGATAAAGTCGCTGACTTTCCGTACGTTGCCGTCGTACCCTTCCAAAGACCGCTGTAAATCCTTCAGGTTATAATTGATTTTTTTCTCCTCGATGACGGCATCCAACCTTTGAATTTGTTCGGACACCTTGCTTTCCAAGGCGTTTATGGCTGACACTTTCTGTTCGGCTTTCTCGAACAACGTGCAAATTTCGTTCATTTGCGAACCGAATCGGTTGGTCGTCCGAATGAATTGGTCGATACGCGAAGAAAGGTCGGTACTCTTTTCCGCTTGCGCCGCAAGCGTCGCCGAAATGGACTTCAAACTTTCCTGCGCCGTTCCGTCAAATGCCGAATTTAATTTTTCAATATCTCCGCGCACCGAATCGTACGTTTCCAAAAAATCGGCAAGCCCCTGCTGAATCGGCGACAACAAATCCCGATAGCCTTTGAACGCTTCCACCAAACTCTTTAAGTCTTCGTTTCTTTCCATATTTACTCCTTCTTACCCCGCAAACGGCGGTTCAATGATTTTTGTTTTTCTACGGTGCGCGCAAGGTCGGTTTCCAGTACCCGAAGAATGAGGGTGCGCGCGCCCTCGTTTTCCTCCAATTCCGGATAAAATAAGACAATATCGGGATCCAAATGGCTCTCCTTTCCTTGCGTCAAAGCGTCCACGAGCTCCACCAGTTTCTCATCCCCCGATAAGGTAAACATCTTTTTGGCGTCTTCCGTCATGCCGAGTTCCCAATACCGAATCCCGCCGTCCCGATACCTTCCTTCCCGAATAAACTCTTTATGCACGTCGATACGGTTCTTATACTCCCGTCTTACGGCGTCATCTTCGATTTTATCGGTCAAAAAGTACCCGTTGTCATACTGCCCGAGATTGATAAATTGCCGAATTCTCTCCAAAATTTCCTCTTGGTCGACTTCGATTTTTTTGACGACGTCCCCCAACGAACGAATCGCCTCTTTACTGCTCATTTTTTGGAAGTTTTGTTTGAAAAACTCCGAAAACGCACTCATTTCTTTTTTTTCATAAACATATAAATACTGTTTTGCCCGAGAAACGCCCACATAAAAGAGGTTAAAATAATACCGATAAACCGAGTTTTCGTCGGCGGTTTTGCGGTTGATGACACGCCCGAACAGCTCGCGCCATTTTTCCCCGTTATCGGATAGGACGTCGTAGAGCAAAACGGCGTCCCGTTCCAAGCCCTTTATTTCGGAAACGGTCAGAATTTCCTGTTTTTTCAGAATTTTCCGTAATTCTTCTTTTTGTTTTTTCCCCGAGCAAACGACGGTAAAATTATCGAATTTTTCCTGTGCGATTTCTTCGGCAAACCGTCCTTCCGTCACATAAACGGTAGCCGTCTGCACGTCGCTTTCCACGCTTTGCCCCTTTAACACGAAGCTGTGCGTACCGAACTGCGCCACGTTCAATTTGCCGAGATCTTCGATAATTCTTTCGATTTTTTCGGTATTTCGGAAATTGTGTTTCAATTCGGCGACCGTCGCCTCGTCTTCCTTAAAAAGCAACCTTTTCAAATACGGAAAGCTGAAAAAGGAAGGGTTAATCATCTGCAAAGCATCCCCCACGCAAAACATACGGAAAGACGCCTGTTTCAAAAAGGAAAGATTGACTTGCGTAAAGTCCTGTACCTCGTCCAAAATGGCAAGGGAGTAGAGAAAATCGTCCGTTTTTTTCATTAAAAAGCGACTTATGGTGTTATTATCGACCAATCCGTTTTTCTCCATGTACTTATCGTAATCCATCGCAATGGAATAGATTACTTCGCACGCCGCTTTGCCGAAATCCCCTTTTCTCGCTTCAATATATTCTTCTTGCGACAAAAACGGAGCGGGTTTTTCGGGTGTAAAACTTCCGAAAATCATCCCGAAAATTTCTTTATAGATGACTTCGTAGGATATATCTTTGATACGTTCCAGTTTGCCCGACAGTCTGTAATTCTTGATATTCCCGAGATATTGCCGAATAAAAGTATCTTCGTCGGCGATTTTTCCCGTTCCGCCGAATTTTCTGTACAAGTCTTCCAATAAAAAGTAGTCGACGTTTTCGGATAAAAGAAGTAAGATTTCTTCTATTTTTTCTACGATTTGTTTCGGCTCGTCCACCGAAAACAAGACGCCCAGTCGGTTTTCGACGGCACCTTTTTTATTTTGGTCGCAAAAAACGATTTTGTTGTCCCGATATTTTTCCAAAAACAACGTCAAACTCTTGGCAAAGAGCTGCACCCTCGTTTTCGTTTCTATCAAAAGTCCTCTCGAATAGGTGGAATAAAGAATCCTTCCGGCATACGAACGACTGACCGAATAAATGATTTTATCAATGCAAATATTGGTTTTTCCGCTCCCCGCCACGCCTTGCACCAACACGTTTTTGTCTTCGGTGGTTACGATTTTTTTCTGTTCGTCCGAAAGGAGGGGAAAATTGACGTTATCGGCGTTGGCGATACGGTAGATTTTCCGAAAATCCGTTTCGTCGCACCGAATGGCGGAAACACGCACCGAAAAAACCTTATGCGTCATCAAAAAGTCCAAAAACCGCTGATCGTTGCTTCGTGCACTCTTTTCCCGATCGATATAGCGGAAAAAGACAATATCTTTGGGCAAAAGGGGTAAATCCCCCGTAATTTTTTCGCCGAACCGCACGAAAAACGAGTGTTCTCCGTCCTCCGTCACGAGCAAATACCCTTCCTGAGAAGAATCGAAGCGAGCAAGGGACACGAACATACCCTCCGCCAATTTCGTGACGAAATCATCCACCCCCGCCATTTTTCGGGTTTCCTTCATAAAACGTTCGGTTTTGAAAATTCGCGATTCTCCCGACAAAAACATCTTATCGGTTTCCACTCGCATGGTAAAATTCTGCATGGTATTACTATACCATATTTACCTAAAAATTACAATAATTACCTATATAAGAAAAATTCTATCCCCGAAAAATGAAAGCTTTTCACCTTTTGGGAATAGAATCCTGTTTTTTTACAAAATAACAAAAGAAAAATCGAATTCCGTCTCTCGTCGGAATTCGGTTTTGATTTTTTCACTCTATAGATTGAACGATAGCCAAAGCACAATTCCAAGGAGAACGATTAAAATTATTGCGGAAATAATTATCTTTTTCGTTTTAAACTCTTTTTCGTCTCTTTGCCTAGCAATTTTCTTTTCTTCATCAAATTTGAGCTTATAGGACTCATCAAGCTCAATCAACAAACCTTCAAAATATTTACGATTCGAGAATGAATGCCTGTCTAAAAATGAACAAATAAATCTTTTTGTACCGGGATATTCCTTAACGATTTGCATATTATTTTTTGTAAAAGATGCTATTGTAGCACTAAGAGTTTCACTAATCATATATCTATCCTGAACCGCATTGGATTCTAGATTTGCCATGCCGTCTTTATACTTTGTCAATAGCAATAATAAATTGACTTCTAAATCATTTTTTGCGGCTATAGCTTTCTTGCCGGCAAATTCAAAAGCCGCCGTTAGCTTTAGAGCATTGGCATACGCATCTATTTTTTTGCCACAATGACTCTTACAATATGCCCTAAAGAAATAAGACATAAAATCCCCGGGATCTCTAACGTACAACTGATCAAAATGTTCTCCGGCCTCTTCGTATTGGCTTGAATTCATTTCGTCAAAAGCAATTATAACTAAATTTCTGTTTTCGACACAGACGTCTTTCACATACGTTTCCAACAACTCTTTTGTTGCTTCCATTTTTGTTGCTTCCATAATTTTTCTCCTTTTGTTTTTATTTGAGTACCGCAGATTCTCTCTTCCTCTGTATGGCATTCTTTCTTGTTCTTATTGTACGGAACATTTTGTTCCATGTCAAGCGTTTTTTCAAATTTATTTTACAGTATAATCAATATGAACAAATTTGCCGAACGTTTTCGTGAATTACGCATCGAAAATTCTCTTTCTCGCACCCAAATTGCGAAGGAATTTAATGTTTCCGTGCGTTTAATTAGTTATTGGGAAAGCGGAAAAAGAGAATGCGATTTTGATATGCTCATCAAAATCGCCGTATTCTTTTCCGTAAGTATAGATTTCCTGTTGGGAAAGGAAGAGTATTAGAGCAAAGACTTTTCTCTATAAAAAAACCTCCGAAACTAGGTTCGGAGGCTCAGAGAGGGTGCGGGGGAGATGTGCTTCCCCGCCCTCCTTTTTATTCCGGCATTTCCGTCATCGGTACGGTCTTCCATGCCGAAGCGTCGTCTGCGAGGAAATACGTATTGACGCTATACGGAGTAAATTCCGCCGTAAGCGCAACCGGCAACAATCCGCCCGACAAAGTAACTTTCGTTTCCTTCCCGTCCGTTTCGTACGCACGCACGATCCAACCGTTATCTTCTTCGGCACGCTTGACACAACTGACAAGAATATTATCGCAATCCGCCGAAAGTCCGTCAAACTTGTCCGGCAACGTTCCGTTATGATTGTTTTCAATCACAAAAGAAGGAGCGGTATTGAACAGTAAGGCTTTTTTCGTTATATCGCCGCAGGAAGTAAACGGCGTAATCGCATAAGAGAATTCACTCTCCCCTTGATCGGTAACTTCGCTTTCGGAACTGACGAAAGGCGCCCCGTGGTCGCCGAAATATGGACTGCGGATAGCGGTCAAACACATGACGTTATCTTTGACGCTGAAACTGTACTTATTATTGTTCAGAAGCGCCACGCCGCCCTCCTTTCCGATGGTGGCGATCCACGTCTGCCCGCATTCTTCTTCGCCGTTCGTCGGTCTGAAAATGGTTCCGAACGGTATTTCATACAAAGCTTTGGTTTCCGTCAACTGCAAAGGAAAGGCAAGTTTTAACATTTTTTGCTTTTCGTGCCAGTCGATTTTGGCACGCACTTTTAACAAACCGTCGTTTTCCAAGCGGAAATACTGCGTCAACGTGGATTTTCCGTACGAAGAAACCACCTTTACCTCGCAACGGATGCTTCCTGACTCCACGACGGAGATTCTCGCATCGCCAAACTTACCCACCACCTTGTCAAAATAGTTTTTGGCGTGACTCCAAGTATCGTGGTCACGTTCGTCGATGACGATCGGTAAAGCACCCCGCTCGTATCGTACCTTGCGGAACAAACCCTTCTTTTGAGAAACGGGTTGCAACAGCTCTCTGCCGTTCTTCTTGTCAAACAAACGTGCAATCGTCCCGTCCTTTTTATCGAACTCCACGCGAAAGAAATCGTCTTCTATGTGCGAAGTCGAACAGGAAAGCCCCTGTTTATCACGAAAAACGTCGGCAATCGCATAAGCCACTCTACCGACTTCGGGAGCGTTTCGACTGACAAACCCGCCGTCCAAATTGCGTAAAACATAATACGTTTTATACCCGCAAGGAGGCAGTTCCACGTGAAACAGAGTATCGCAACGACGCTGGCACAGGTGCGTTTGCGAGTAAACAAACTGGAACGGAATGTCGTTCTTCCCGTCTTTCACCGAAGTACATTGCGTTCCGATTTGCACCGTCGTCTTCACCGCAAACGGATGGGGATTGAAAAACACCACCGGGATTCCTTTGCTTTTATCGGATGTGTCGATTGCCCACGAAAGGGTTTGCAAAGCGTTGTTGGTGATTTTTACCGAAATCGCCAGTGATTCCTGTCCCAAAACTTCGGCGTCGGGATAGGCGTCTTTTATACAACAACCGCCCAAAATATCGTGAAAATGCAAGAAATTCACGTTTTTCCACCCTTCTTCTATCTTTTTTAACGGGAATTTTCTGCCGAGCAACCGACAAGAGAACGCCGCGTACGTTTCTGCGGCAACAAGCGCACGTTCGCTTTTACGCACAAGGGTTTTTATCGGCGAGTACGCCGCGTAACAACCGCTCGCGTGATGTTGCAAATCTTCGCGAAAGGTGGGTATCTCAAAATCCTTCTGTTCCCGCAAGTGGGTGAAGAAATCTTGCAAATCGGTATAAATTATCTCTTTATCGGGATTTTCTTTGGCAAATTCATGCAAAAGTTCCAAATTTTTAATGGTAGGGCCTCCCCCATGATTGCCCACCCCGTAGAAAAACGGTACGCAATCGGTGCCTTTGGGCGTCATATCGGACGCATGATTCAGTTCCTCTTTCAGCGTCGTCATATGTTCGAATCGGAAGCAATAAAACGAGATTCTATGCGTCAACACCTTACTGCCGTCCGCCGACGTCCACCAAAACAACGGACTTTCCATCGGCATTTCCGTCTGAGAGGGACGCATATAAATATAGTTTTCCATGCCGCTCTTGGCAAGAATCTGCGGCAAATTCCCGTTATGCCCGAAAGAATCCACGTTGTAGCCCGTTTTTGCCGTTTTTCCGAACTTTTTATAGAAATACCGTTGCGAATACAAGCCTTGACGGGCAAACCCCTCTCCCGAAGGCAGATTACAGTCGGGTTGTACGTACCATCCGCCGGCAAGCACGAACCGCCCCTCCGCCACCCTCCGTTTGATTTCTTCAAACATTTCGGGATCGAATTCTTCTATCCATTCGTACACCGACACACCGGCACAAACAAACTTAAAATCGGGAAATTCTTTCATGCGATCGAGCGCCGAACGAATAGTTGCCTTCGCTTCCGCGCTCCCTTCCTGCCATTTCCACATCCAGGCAGGATCCAAATGGGCGTTTCCCACGCAATATATTTTTTTCTTAATCATATAAACTCCAAAAAGATTTTTATGCTACAATACTACCAAAAACCGCCGCTTTTGTCAACATGTTCGACACTTTCTTCTTCCTTTCGCTCTCTCCCGACAAAATTTTGTATTGTTCCACGTGAAACACTGTTTTTCCGATTTTTTGAAAATTCTACAGGATTTTAATTTTGAAAAAATTGCGGCATTTTAAGAATTTTATTTCTGCATATTGCCGATTTATCGAAATATTTTTACGGTTTTACGGAAAATCACACTTATTTCGGCAATAAGAAAATTAAAAATATGTAAAAATATCCGCTTCCGAAACGGTCTGTTTTTTGCGTAAAACGCCAAAAACAGACCGTTGAACGATTCCCTTTGAGAAATTCACTTTACTTTTTCGTGAAACTGTGCGATAATATCTTTATGAATACGAAACAAAAAGTATATTCTACTCTTAGTTATACCCTCATCGGATGCGTTCTTTTGCTTGCTTTGAGCGGTTGTACCCACACGTTTGAACCCAACGTTCTGTACAGTACCGTCACCGTCGGTTTGGAAGAAAGTTTTACCGTTCTGCACGTTACCGACACCCATTTGACCTTTACGTCGATTAGCGACTCGAAAGAATTGCAAGAGCAAGGCAAAAAACGTTCCAAGCGTTTCGGGTACGTACAGGAAAACAAACTGACCTATGCCGTCAATATGGCAAGAATCCGAAAAATGATGATTTGCCACACCGGCGACCTTACGGACTTTTTGTCGGATAGCAACCTTGCGAAGGCAAGAGATTTCTTAAACCATACCGACTGCATCTTCACGCCCGGCAATCATGACGTTGCGGACGGCGATAGCGAAGCGAGAGCAAGATTACAGGCGACGGTTCCGTATTCGATTGATTTTTACTATACCGAATATCGGGGCGTTTACTTTGTCGCTTTGAACAATTCCGACCACCGCATAACGGCTGAACAACTTCTGCAACTGCAAGACGTGGTGAGGGAAGAAAAACCCGTCGTTTTGTTATTGCACGTTCCCCTTTACACCCCCGACCTTTACGAACGATCCATGCAAGACGGCGATTCCGCCTACCTTATGGCGGTTCCCGAAGAATATACGGCAAAGTACCCTGCCGACCGTTACGAAAGTCAAAAAGCCGACAAAAGCACGCAGGACGCTTACGATTATATCGTTTCGCAATCCTATATCAAATGTATTTTGGCAGGGCATCTGCATTTTGAATACGAAACGACGGTAGGCGATTATCATATTCCGCAGATCGTCGGGAGCTTAGACACCGTTCGATACGTCACATTCCGATAAGCTTATGTCCGATACCGTTTCCATCACCAAATACGTTTTGCAGGCAAGAGACCAACTCTTTGCTTTTTTATACAAAAAAAACGCCTTTCAAAAAATCGGAACGCTTTCCGCCGAATATATGTATGCCGACGAACCGATTTCCCTTGCCGAGCGTCCTCATCGCCCTACCGTAGCCATTCAGACGGGCGAAACGTGGAGTTCGAGAATGTACGGGTGCGGGTGGTTTCACTTTTTCGGTACGGTGCCGACGCGCGGTGCGGGAAAACATATTGTTTTCCTGCTGGATGTCGACGGCGAGGGACTTGTCTATGACAAAGACGAGCCGACGGTCGGCATTACCGATATTGCACCCGTCGGTAAAAATTTTCATTTGGTACAAGGCAAAAAAATCGTAGAATTTTCCCCGCATGCCAAAGCCGGCGAAAAAATAGATTTTTGGGTGGAAGTCGCCGACAACAACGAGCATGGCAAACGCAGCAAATTTTTACAGGCGGATATCGTCGTTTGCAACGACGCCCTTTGTCAACGTTTTTACGACTTTACCACGCTCGCCATGATGAAACCGTATTTTTCGTGCGGCAGTAGAACCAGGCGGATTTTTTCGCGTGCAATCAACCGTTCGGAATGGTTTTCGAGCGAAAAAGCATCCGAAATTTTACGACAGGGCATGCAGACGGGCGAGGAAAACCCCTACACCGTTTACGCAACGGGGCACGGGCATCTTGACCTTGCTTTCCTTTGGCCGATACGAGAAACCAAACGGAAAGCCGTCCGCACCCTTATCAATCAACTGAACAACGTCGAGCATTACGACGGATACGTTTACGGCGTCAGTCAACCGCAACAACTTGCTTGGATAGAACAAGACCATCCCGAACTTTTTGCACGCATACGAGAAAAGATTGCCGAAGGGCGTATCGAACCGCAAGGGGGTATGTGGGTGGAAAGCGACGCCAATCTTCCTTGCGGCGAATCTCTCGTGCGACAATGCTTATACGGGAAACGCTACTGGCAAGAGAAATTCGGCAAGGACGTCAAAACCTGTTGGCTGCCCGACTGTTTCGGATTTAACGGCAATCTCCCGCAAATTTTGAAAAAATGCGGTATGTCTTATTTTTTAACCATAAAACTTGCTTGGAACGACACCAATCGTTTTCCCTATCACTCCTTTGTATGGAAAGGAATCGACGGTAGCGAAATTTTAGCGCATATACCACCCGAAGAAACGTACAGCGGAGAAGGGATTCCGTTCGATACCGTTCCCGCCGAACGCCTTTATGCGGAAAAAGCCGTCGCTCCCCTTTGGAGCATGGTATTCGGTATGGGGGACGGCGGTGCGGGGCCGAGCATCGGACACTTGGAAACGGTCAAACGCCATCAAGACGTCCGAACCCTTCCGCACTTGAAATTTGCCACGCAGGAGTCCTTTTTCGACGACTTGCAAGCCTACGCCGACAATCTGCCCGTTTGGCGGGGAGAATTGTATTTAGAGCGGCACAGAGGCACGTATACTTCGCAGGCACGCAACAAGTTTTACAATCGAAAAATAGAATTTTTACTGCACAACGTGGAATATCTTGCGGCTCGGACGGGGAAAGGGTATCCCGAAGAAGTAGCGGAAATCTGGAAAGAAGTCCTGCTATATCAATTTCACGACGTCCTTACCGGTTCTTCGGTGCGGCGCGTCTACGACGAGTGTATTCCTCGCTATCAAGCGATTTTTGCCCGTCTGACCGCCATGCAAACGGAAATGCTTGCTTCCCTGTCGGGGACGCAACCCGCCGCCGTCAATTTTACCGGTTACCACGCCGAAAAAGTCTTCGTTTACAAGGACAAAACCTATATTGCCGACTTGCCCCCGTACGGCTTCGCTCCCTTGCTTCCTTATGAAAAATCGGCTTTGCAAGCGGATGAAAACCGCTTGGAAAACGAATATCTCGCCGTAGAAATCGGCGAGGGCGGCGAGTTTAGCGTGTTCGACAAAGAAAGGGGGGCGGCGGCATTCCGCTACGGGCGTTTTGTCGTCTATACGGACACCCCGAAAAAATACGACGCTTGGGACATCGACCGAAGCTATATCGACGAACCCAAAACGCCCCTCGTAGCGGAAGCCGCCGCCGTCGGCGTCGGGATAGGCGTACTTTGGCACGAAGCGAAATATACTTTCGCTTCGTCCACGCTGACGTGCCGCCTCCTCCTCCGCGAACACAGTCGCATAGTGGAAATCGAAGTCGAAGGAACTTGGAACGAAACCCACAAAATGCTTCGATTCGTTTGCGAACCCGCCGTTTGGGAGGATACGGTAACCTGCGATATTCCTTTCGGCAATATCAAACGCCCGACCACCGAAAAGGATTCCGTCGACAAAGCACGTTTTGAAATTTGTGCGCAGAAATGGATTGATATCGGTTCGGTCGCCTATATGACCGAAGCCAAATACGGTTGGCGCGTGCAGAACCACGAAGTTTCTCTGAATCTTCTGCGCTCTCCCGTCTATCCCGATCCTGCCTGCGACCGAGGGGAATATCACATTCGCTTCGCCGCTTTTCCGCATGAAGCCGACGAAAATCCCGCCCGAGAAGCCTATTTCTTCAACAACCCGCCCGTCCTCACCGAAATGGGCGCCGTTCTACCCCCGTTTGCCGAAACGGACAAAGAAAACGTCGTCATCGAAACCGTCAAGCCGAGCGAGAACCGAAAAGGCGTCGTCCTGCGCCTCTACGAAGACCGCGGACAAAAAACCTCTTGCTCTCTACGGGTTTCCTTTCCCCATCAAAACGTTTTCGAAACGGATATGTTGGAGCGGAATCCCGTTCCTTGCGACGGAACGAAACTGACCTTCGCCCCCTTCGAAACCAAAACGCTATACTTTTCTATCCAATGAAAAGCCCTTATTCCTATGCCAAAGGGCATGGATTCAACGATACGCTTGAAGATCTCTCCACCGCCTGCAAGGGCAAGAACGCCTACGAAATAGCGGTGGAATTCGGCTATCGGCGGCTTGACGCACCGTGTGAGAATGGCTTTTCTCTCCTTTGAGCGGTGTACGGTTTCTTGATAAGTCTATATAAAGCAATGCGGATTTTTGCGCTCTGAGAAGTTTTCGGAAAGAGAGGTGCGGAGAGAAAAACCTTTTTCCCAAAAGGGTTCCTCTCCGTAAAGCTCAAAACACAATAAAAGTTTTTGGGAAAATTGCATCTTGTATTTTTTTGAGATTCGTTTATAATAGTATTATACTAAAAATACAAAGGCAGGATGATATGGAAGCGACCGAACATTTGGTACAAAAGAATTACATACCGAAAAAAGAATTTTGGATTTACGGCATAGCGGCACTCGGGCAAGGCATGGTTTATGCGGCGATGAGCAGTTACATTTCGGATTTTTATCTGAACGTTATGGGGCTTACCCCGATTTTCGTCATGCTTCTCATGTTATTGGCTCGGGTATGGGACGCCATCAACGATCCTATCATGGGCATGATCGTCGACCGGTGCGACTCCAAATGGGGAAAGTTCAAACCCTATATTGTTTATACGGTTATCCCGATAGCGATACTGACTTTCTTTATGTTCTACGTGCCGTCCTTCTCCAAAACCGGCTCGGCAAACTACGATAAAACGGGGACGTACGTTTGGGTATCGTTTATTTACGTATTTTGGGGCATGATTTATACGGCGAGCGACGTTCCGTTTTGGAGTTTGCCCAACGCCATGACGCCCAACGCCGCCGAGCGGGGAAAAACCCTTTCGTTCGCCCGTACGTTAAACGGCATCGGCAGTGCCGTCCCGATGGGACTGTTTATGATACTCGGTTTCTTCGAGATTCCCGACCAAACCAAATACGTCGTCATGGCGACGGTGGCTTCGGTCTGCGGAGGCTTGCTCTTTGCGGCAAGCTATTTGACCACCAAAGAGAGAATCAAAATTCCGAAGCCCGTAAGCGTCGGCAAAAAAGAAAGCGTCTTAAAATTGATTTTTAAGAATAAATATCTTATGCTCGTGGTACTGATGGGTATCCTTTCGAGCGGAAGATATATGTTACAGGCGGCGGCAATCCACGTATCGAGATATACCTTCTTTATTGACGGCTTAACGCTGGAAAAGAGCAAGTCCACCGTACAGTTGATTTTCTCCGTTTGTACGGCGGGCGGTATGTTCGGTGCCATGTTGCTCAGTCCGCTGTTGATCAAGAAATTCAGTTATAAATCCTTGATCGTTACCACCTGCTCGGCAGGGGGAATCGCAGGGGTGATCGGGTACGTCGTAGGCATCACCACGAACTATAACATTTGGGCGTTTATTCCTTTCCTCGTCATCAGCAGCGTTCCGCTCGGCATTATTAACGTCGTCAGTTACGCGATGATCGGCGACTGCCTTGACTATATGGAACTCACGACGGGCAGACGGGAAACGGGACTCGGCTCGGCGTGTCAATCCTTTGTCAATAAGTTGGGGAACGCTCTCGCCACGACCATGATTATCGCCATGTACATGATCGTCGACTTGGACGTGTCCACCATGTCGTCGCAGACCGTTCAGGTCAACCCGACGGAATTGGATAATTCCATCCGAAACGGTATGTATATGTTGGTTTCGTTGATTCCCGCCGTTTGTATGTTCCTGTGCTGTATTCCGATGTTCTTCTATAAGCTGAACGGCAAAGAAAAGGAAAAAATGCTTTTAGACCTCGCCGAACAGAGAAAAGCAAGGGGCATTTACGTAGAAGAAGGGGAAGACGAAAAGGAAGACTTCACCAAAGAAGGCATGAAAGAACACAAAAAGAGATTGGCAAAATCTCGTAAAAAATAAAGGAAGGAGATAGAAAAATGTTTGCGTATCCGCAATACGATCAAAGGGGAGAAAAGGTTCTTTGCACCGTCAAAGACAATCCCGAACTACTACAAGACATTTCGGTTTTTCAACTGAAAAAAGGACAAAAAAAAGAATTTTTGAGTGCGACGAACGAAAGCGTCGTGCTTCTTATCGACGGTAAAGTCCGCTTTACCTGCGACACCGTAGACGAAGAAGCCGAGCGGCACGGTCTTTTTAACGACTACCCTACCACCGTACACGTTTGTAAAGGCGTTCGGCTCGGCGTAGAAGCCGTCGAAGACAGTCGCTTCATTTGGCAATCCACCGAAAACGACCGTATCTTCCCGTCCAAAATTTACCGCAAAAAGGACGTCATCCGTACCGTCAGTTGCGAAGGCATGTGGGAGAATACCGCCGTACGGGACGTCAATACCATATTTGACTATAGTAACGCACCGTACAGTAACCTCGTCATCGGCGAAGTGCTTGCTCGGCAAGGCAGATGGTGGAGTTACGTTCCGCACAGTCATCCGCAACCCGAAGTCTATTATTACGAATTCGAACGTCCCGAAGGCTTCGGCGCCTGCTTCATCGGAGAGGAAGCGCACACCGTCAAAGACGGCTCGGTAGGCGGATTTGTCGGCGGTAAAACGCACGTGCAAGTGACCGCACCCGGATTCCCCATGTATAACGTGTGGATGATCCGACACTTGGACGGTAACCCTTGGGAAAAAACCCGCGTGGTCGATCCGAGATACGAATGGCTCGATAAAGAATTGGTCTTTAAGCCGATAGAAGATAAATAAGGAGATAGAGTATGCAAAAAACCATTAAACTGACCGTTGGGGAAGCCGTTGTTCGATATTTGGATAACCAATACGTATCTTTTGAGAAGGACGGCAAAATAGAAGAAACGAAATTCGTAGAAGGCTTTTACGCCATTTTCGGGCATGGGTGCGTGCTTGGCATCGGTGAAGCTTTGTCGCAAGCAAAACACTCGATAAAGGTCTATCAAGGCAGAAACGAACAAGGCATGGCGCAAGCTGCCACCGCTTATGCCAAAATGCACAACCGTCGGAAAATTTTACCTTGTATGTCGTCCATAGGCCCCGGCTCCGCCAATATGGTTACCGCCGCCGCTACCGCCACGGTCAACAATATTCCGCTGCTGCTATTCATGGGCGACACCTTCGCTTCTCGGCAACCCGATCCCGTTTTGCAACAGGTAGAACAATTACATAACCCTACCGTTACGACGGCAAACGCCTTCGAGGCGGTGTCCCGTTATTTCGATAAAATCACCCGCCCCGAAATGATTCTTTCCGCCTTAACCAACGCCATGCGAGTCTTGACCGATCCCGCTCATACGGGTGCCGTCGCTCTCGCCATCAGTCAAGACGTACAGGGAGAAAGCTACGACTATCCCGAAGAATTTTTCCGCAAACGCGTCCATATCATTGTCCGTCAAAAACCCGACGACACGCAAATACAAGAAGCCGCCGCCGTTTTGAAAACCGCCAAAAAACCGCTCGTTATCGTCGGAGGGGGCGTTCGGTATTCCGAGGCAGGGAAAGAGGTATCCCGTTTCTGCGAAAAACATAATATTCCGTTTGCCGAAACGCAAGCGGGAAAGAGCAGTATAGAAAGTTCTCACCCGCTGAATTTGGGGGGCATCGGCGTCACCGGAAACGGCTGTGCCAACGCTATCGCCAAAGACGCCGACGTCGTACTCGGTATCGGCACACGCTTTACCGACTTTACTTCTTCCTCCAAGTGGCTCTATGCGGATAGTCAAGTCATCACCGTCAATGCGTCGAGCTTCCATGCGGGAAAACTTGATGCGGTGGGCGTCGTGGCAGACGCACGCGAAGGCATCGTCGCACTCGACGCCCTTCTCGGAGACTATGTCAGTACCTACACCGACGAAATCGCCGCCGCCAAAAAGGCGTGGGACGAAGAATACAATCGCCTCGCCTCGATAGCGTATACGGGGAAAGGGTTTGAACCCGAAAACAAAGTCAGAGTCACCGACAGTTTGGAAGCCTTTAACAGAGACGTAGGTGGAGAGATTTGCCAAACGTCCGCTTTGGCTTTGGTAAGAAAGCTTATCCCTACCGACGCCGTCGTCGTCGCCGCTGCCGGTTCTTTGCCCGGCTGTATGCAACGGATGTGGACGACCGACAAACTGTATTCGTACAATATGGAATACGGCTATTCTTGCATGGGATACGAAATCGCCGGTGCGTTCGGCTCCAAACTCGCCTGCCCGCAACAAGAGGTCTACGCCCTCTGCGGTGACGGCAGCTATAATATGCTCCACTCCGAAATGATAACCGCCTTGCAAGAAGGGGTGAAGATAAACGTTCTTCTGTTTGACAACGCTTCTTTCGGTTGCATCAACAATTTACAAATGGGGCAAGGAATCGACGCCCTCTGCACCGAAGCACGCTATCGTGAAGGCGATAAACCCATTCGGGAAGGAAAATTTATGGCTATCGACTACGCCATGTGTGCAAGAGGTTACGGCTATAAGACCTATACGGCAAAAACCATGCAAGAATTGGAATTCGCCCTCTTAGACGCCCAAAAGCAAGACCTGCCCACCCTTATCGACATCAAAGTTTTGCCGAAGACCATGACGGACGGCTACGGCGGTTGGTGGAACGTCGGCTGCAGCGACATTCCTCGCACCGCCCGAGGTCAAGACGCCTTGAACACAAGAACGGGGAAATTATCCGAAGCTCGCAAGTATTAAAAAGATTCCGACAAAAGCAACCGCCGTTTGGAACGCAATCCCAAACGGCGGTTTTTTATTGTGGTTTTTCTGTTTTAATGAAATCCGCATTGCCTTACGCCCTTTTCTAAAGGAGGATATTATAGACTTATCAAAGAATAGCACACCTTTCAAAGGAGATAAGCGCTATTCTCACACGGTGCGCCAAGCGTCACGCTTGAGTGCAAAAAACGCCCTCGCCGAGGGCGAGCTTCTATCCCATAAAGTCAACCCTTCCTTGCCAATAATTTTGCAGGAAGGATTTCCTTGTGGGATAGGCTATGAGAGCTTAATTTTCAAAGCGGGGGCGACGCCACAGGCGGTAGAATAGACATAGTTGACGGCATTGGTATCGCCATCGCAGAAGCTTTCCCTCGCATTGCTACTATCGTCATGGTCCGGCGAACGGAGCCACCACAAGCCATTGCCGTCATAGGTTCCGCCGGATTCCATATACGCCCCTTGACTCCGAGCGTAGTCGCTCGCGGTCTTTCTTCTTGCCGTGTCGTAATTGCTATAATCGGTATCAAAACCATAGCTTGCTTTCGTTGCTTCTTGTTCGCTCAGAAGCCATACTTTATCATTGGTATTACTACATGCGTACTCGTTATCCGTTGCATTATAATTATCGGGGTAGGTGCTCCTTGCGCCGTTATCCACCGTTACCGTTTGGATTAAGGTTTGTTGCAAGCTACTGAATGCCGTATTGTAGAAGGTATCGTTTAGCCACTTTCTTATATTGGATAAGGCGTAGTTGTTGGCATAGCCCGTTCCGCCGTTGTGACTGAAAGAATCGTATCTATATTCCGAATAATACTCTTGACTGTCCAAAATAAGTTCGGCAAGGATGGTCGCATAGCCGTCGCTTTCTTCCAAGATGCGCCACTTGATCGGTTCGTACTTAAACCAATAGATATTGCTTGTCGTATAGCCGTTATCGTCTTGTTTGCTATTGTAGGCACTACTGGTATCATCCGGATACTTTGGTCTATAACTCGTAAAATAGACGCCTCTGTATTTCTCGCCGCCATACTCTTTATCGACATACCACATGAAGTCGGTACCGTTGCTTTGACTGCCGGTATTTCCGTTCCCTTGGTAATACTTATAGCTCGTCCATCCGTTATTGTTGCCGTTGGTCGGTTTCTTCGTTGAGAAACTTATCGCATTGTTCAGGGCGGTGATTGTGGTGCTGTCGCTTACTTTCGTTTGCGGATAGTCCAATAATTATACTGTCTCTCGTTGATGTCTCGAAAAATTACACAGTCATCCCGTTTTTCTTTAAACCAACTTGCCCCGGACTTTATCTGTAATGCAATTAGTTGCTTTGGTTTTCCTGTCGGCTCTGTTATCTCCATATGTGCATCTATGCCTACATCATCAATCGGTTGCTCTCGAAACATCCATTTATTGCGTTCAGCAATCTCTCCACAATGGCTTACACCAATACGTTCAATATAATTTGCCATAGTCAAACCTCCATCTTATTGCTGCGTTTTAATTTTGAAAATCATAATGTTTTGTAAGATAGTTATGTTGACCTTGCCAGTATGAATAAAACGCATTGTATTGTTTCTTGTTTTTAAATAATCTTTTCTCCCCGTTTATTTCCATTATATCATCTAAGCTTTCAGCATTTTCAAGCAGTGCCATTGCCGCTGCTTCTATTGCAAGGAAACGTTTACGTTCATCTTCACTTTTGTTTTTGTCATACTGCTTTGTAAACAATTTGCGATGAAGTTTAAAAAGAATACATTCAATTGCAAAGGAGAGAATGTGATAATCTTTCCCTGAATAAGTGTATACATTTTCCCTAAGTGACTTAAATGTACGCACCATCCTCGAATAATTATCATTTGAAATTGAGTTCAATTGTCCAATTATTCTTTGCTCTTCTGAGGAATAAAAATGCTCATCCTCGCCTGTATGTTCATTGAAAACATTAACTTGTCCCTCTTCCAGATGGCAAACAATCAAATCCGCTTTTAATCGTTTCTTGTTCGGTAAAATTGTAATGGATCGATTTTTCTTTTGAACAAATTCACATCCGAATTGTTGAGACAATACGCTAAATATGTTTTGCTTTTCTTTCTCCAAAGAAACCTCAATCATAAATCCAAGTTGAACATCAATATCATCCGACTCTGATATTGCGTTGTTCTTTGAGAAGGAACCTCGAAGATTGATTTGCAATTGATTTGAGTGGAGCATTTTCTTGTATCTCGCATCCGTGCGAATTGTCCTGTCAATTTGATCAATTGTATAATCTACCTTTTTTCGATCAGACGAACCGTTGTCCCACTCCAGAATTGCTTTACTTAACGGTGTTTTTTCGTTCATGTTTTGTTATATCATCAAAATACACTTTGAATTCCGGTAATAGGTGATATGTATTTTGTTCGCTCCTTTCCTTGCTCTCATCTATGATCAAGCAATCATTTATCGTCTTCTTTAATTCATCCTTCGCCAACTTCGGAGACAGATTGATAGCATTTTCAACATTTGCCTTCAAACCGTTTTTCTTTTCCCCACCAATCCATACTTCTTTTAAATCTTTTATAATCAGCAACTGATGATGTTCAACGCAGTTTCTGAGTTCTCGTAAGGCATCGAGATTTTCTTTCAAGTGATCAAAATCGCTCTTGAATAACGAGCTTTGCTGATCAGTATCAAGAAGCAAAAATATTGAATTGAGTACCTGAAGATCGCAGTTTTCAAGCATATCGAATAAGGTTACTTTGTCCCTTTCGATATTGTTGAAGAAAAACAGTATTTTTTTATACACTGCATCATTTGGAGAATAGTAACAGTGGAATGTATTGGAAAGCTGCTTTTTCCAATTTTGTTTTTCTATTTCAATATGCCCATATTTATTGCAAATCGCAGCTCTCATCGCAACTTCAGTAAAAGCAATGATCTTGTGCAAAGCCCTTCTTAGCTTAATATCATATCGATAATATTCTGAAAGGGACTTATATGTAATCTGATCATTGGTGTGTTCTTTTATTGCCAAATATAGATTTGCATATCTTGTGATCCCTTTTAATCGGAGTTTTGTTTCAAAATCATCTTCTTGCGATTCCGGTACTACTAATCCCGGGAAGTATTCTTTCAATATTTCTTGATTCATCTTTTACCTCCTGAACAATTGTTCAGAACTTTTCGTTCTTCATTGACTTTCATAATCATTTGTGTTATAATATGGGTGTATTCAGATGTTACTGTCCGCTTTATATTGGAGGTGACATTATGAATACTCAATCGGAACTTACGCCATATAACGAAAAGCAAACCGCGAAAAATGCGTACAAAATGATTGTTGAATCCGGACGCTCCATTGAATCCGTAGCCCTTGATCTACAGGTCTCTGACCGTTTGATCTATTATTGGGCAAGCGGGAAACGGTCCCCGAATATCCGTCATTTATTTGCCCTTTCGCAGTTGTTTCAAGTTCCTATCGAAAGCATCCTCGGCTGAGGGTGCTTTTGTTTTGAATGCCTGTTCATGACGTATTCTTAATGCTTGTGTTATAATAGGATCATCAAGAACAAGGAGGTAACACCAATGAGCAAAGGAAAAGGCGTTTCCGGTAACACGCATACGCAGAGCCAACTCAATAACTATGCGAAGCAGAACAATCCTAACAATTCGGCTAACAGAGCGAATGCCAATAATCACTCAAATCAGCTGAATCCCAACAACAGTGCCTATCACCAAAGTCGTTCCGACAATGGCAAAAGCGGCAAATGAAGACGAAGGCGGTTGACCGTTACGGTGAACCGCCTTTTTCTTTATTCAAATTTGATCTCTTCTTCTGCTTTATTGTAAACATCAACTCTGTTATCTACATCAATTCTGTTTACAATCCAGCCTTTAAAGATGCACTGCTTAATAAAATCATCAATTCGATTCACACCATTCATCTCTTTTAGTGTTACTACAACACCAAAAGGCATACTGTGATCTCTTGTTGACTTCAAGCGTTCTTTTGTTTTTATACTTAAGCCCCAACTTCCGCTTCCGTATTTGATGCGAGGGCGAGCACCTTTTTTTATTGTTTCACTTATGTGCTTAATGTTATCCCACTTTCTATAAAGTTCCCGGGCAGCTCCTTCGTACAAGCCATGACGTCCGTCATCGCCTTGATGGTTATTGTTTATAGAATCGATGCCAATTCTGCCGTTCTTTCTTTCTTTTACTCGGCCGAAGTGTATATCCATTTCTGTTTCAGTATAGTCCACACCTTGATCTCTCGAAACACTCGAAAAATATGCAAGAGTGGCACGCGCAAAAAATGGATATTTATCATTAGATAGCGGAACGGGAATTCGATATGTATACGTTTCATATGAATCAGTTGATCCCGTCATTATAAATCGAATTTCGTCGTCGGCAGATTTGATAATATTTTCAATTCTTATTGGGACCACCCCATACCCTATTGAATGGGTCCTATCGTCTTTACGATCCCAACCAGCAGCGGAATCGATAATTAGTGCTTTTGCTACTTCTCGGCTCAATCCCATATTGTAAACGAGGTATGCAACTTTCCTTGTGATCCAAGGGGCAGCGATAGATGTTCCAGCAGAAAAGCCTTCGCCGTAAGGAGTACATACTCTAATACGATTTCTTCCATCACCACCATAATAACTCACATCGGGTTTATGGAAAAACGAGAGCACTGGTCCTACTCGATGATATGTTGCTGGTTTGTTATCAAAGTCTACAGAATTGACGATCAGGGAATTCAACGAATCGGCTGGAGCGCCAATCTTCATAATTCCACCTTTCCACTCAAGGGGCTTATTTGTCCCAGCGACAACAAAAATGACATCATATTCGCTTTGAATTCGATCTAATTCAGCTGCTTCTGGAGATATAAAATTATCCTCTATCTGCAAAACAGATCCCAAGGAAAGATTCCATACTTTAATATCAATATTTTGAGATACTATTTCTCTTATCTTTTTCAAAATCGTAAAAGAACTGAATCTTCCACCAGTTGCAACACCAAAATGACGAACTCGAAAATGTCCGCATCCATCGTCCAAATTAGGATTAATAGAAGGGCCATCAACGATGATAGATGAAACAGCTGTCCCGTGCTTACAATCACCGATATCATAGGGAATGTCCTTGTCTATTTTGTGCACATATTCAACCCATTCCCCAAAATAAACATCCTTATAAAAAGGAGTATCTATTACACCAACAATCGGTTCATTGGTGGGAGCGGGAATCTTAGCAACATCATCGTCATCTTCTTCGCTTAAATCAAGAGGAGGTATCTCCGTCAAATCTTTTACTTGCATTGCGATAAGATACGGAGCCGTATCAAACAATTGTTGCATTTTATCTGGACTCAATCTTACCGTGTTTTCGTTCAAAAGTTCCACCTCTGATGCAAGAATGGTAACACCGAGTTTTCGTAGCAAATCCGATGTTTTAATTCCTGTACCGTACAAGGTCACAATGCTCTTATCCACAAGTTCTTTTGGTTGGCACTCATCAACATCAAAACGTTCGACGAAATATGCATCAATTAATACTTGAATAAAAACAGTTTTAGCAATAAGATATGCATAAGCATATTTTTCTGGGTTGTCGTTGATTAATGCAATATCATCGTGAGTAATTTTCCCATGATAATCATTTTCAAGAATTCGAATACTTGAGTCAAGTTTTTTTATTGAATTTTCAAGAATCGCAAGCGCTACAAAATGAGTAAAAACATGCTTTTGTTTTTCGTCAATCGTTTCAAATTTTGCCCCTCGTATCGAATCGTTCGGACTATGGCTTTTGTTGGCAAGCAAAGCTCCTATTCTGTTGCTCTTTGCAACCACATCCTTATAATGAACACTCACGAGTGCCCCACCCAATCTTGTGTCTCGCTGCCACTTGAGCAAAACACGCTCCAACTGTTCTTTCAAACGCTTTAAATGTTCAACATTTACTTCGGCTCGCACGGGCAAATTTTTAGGACCAGGTTTGTTGGGATTCGCCTGATAATCAAATTGTCCTTTTAATTGAAGAACACTGTTCATTCGCTATCCTCCTGCAGTTCTCTTGAAACTTGACTTTTGGACACACCGGTTAACAATTCTATCTCCCGAACTGTAAATCCGGAGTTTTGCAAAGATTTCAAATTCAAATCGGCATTGGTACATAATGCTTGGAATAAACGCCTTAAATAGTCATACGGATTATTGGGATCGCTAAATGCCAACGAAGTCTTGATTATATTCTTTAATTCTCCTGGCATCAAAACTGGTTGCATATGACCGACAATTTTCCTTAACAGCCGTGTGTTTTTTCCGGCGAATTTGAACTTCGTCAGTAACCCGTCTGTAATACGCTCGGAAATATCCATCAAATCCTCGATTGAATATCTGTCAAAATCCACAACAGCATCAAATCTACGGCATATTGCTTTATCGAAATGAGAAAACAAATTTGTAGTTGCAATCAATACCACTCGCTCATTCAAATTATCCAAGCCCTTGAGCACTGTGGTAGTTGCACGTCCCATTTCCCTCAAGTCATTTGAATTTGTTCTATCCAATGCGATTGCATCGATTTCATCAAACAGAACCAATACTTTTTGAGGTTGTGGCATTTCGTTGATCTCGCTAAACAGTGTAGTGATGTTTTTCTGTGTTTGCCCGAGTTTACTATCAACAATTTCAGAAAAATTCACGAGATAAATTTCTCTATCCAAAATTCTGGCAATTTGTTTTACAGTTTCCGTTTTCCCGGTTCCCGGAGCACCTTGGAATAAAAATTTATTGATCCCGGCATTATGACTGATGGCATTAATAATACCCATAACGTCATTTTGAATGTCTTCCGGCAGCGGGAGTGATTCATTTGAAACAGGGATTTTTTCGAAGAAGCTTGATTCATTTTCATGAATCTGAGGAACGAATGCATTGGCGCTTGAAAGAAGTGCCATGATATATTCAGCCAGTTGATAATCTCCAGACTCATCAAAATCGCGAGCAATTTCGTAAGCCTCATTTCTAAAACCGATATCGTTGTTTTCGGAGTGATATTTGATTAGGTTGATTATGTTTTTCTTTTTCATAATTGATTTCCTCCGTTCATTATATAGTATATCATACATCGGGACAAATGTCAATGCTTTTGGGACAAATTATAAAAAATAAAATGTCGACATATTATGCCGGCATTTTATATTAATATGGTGGATGTTGCTTTCGTTTTAGTTTCTTAATCGTTGTTTTTGCGGAAATATTGCAAATTTCGCTGTTAAGAATTTGAAAACCATTATTCATTGTTTACTGCGTATCAATTATTGATCCTTCCTCCACCTTGAGTTTTGCTATCATCTCCTCCAGTTTCTTCTCACACTCCTCGTAGCTTTTTGCATAAACGGTATGGCATTGTCTTGTGCCGTCGGGGTTCTTGGGGGTGTATTTACCCTGCCAGGTGTTTTTGGAGACCCGGCTGATACAGCCGGTGCCCGGCTTGCGTTTCTTACCCGTTTGGGCGGTGAATTTGGCGGGTTTGGGCTCGGCGGTTGGGGCGGTAGCCGTATTCGTTTCGGTGCGGTTACCGTACTAAAAGTTACTTTTCATAGCGTACCGATTTGCGGTAGCCGTATTCGTTTCGGTGCGGTTACCGTACGCGCGGTCGAGTTTTTCGGCGGCTTTCTTCTCCATCAGTCCCGTGACGTGGGAATACGTGCCGA
>DCGI01000078.1 GCA_002315475.1 Christensenella sp. UBA1782
TTATATGGGTGGGTGGGCGGGCTCCTTATTTACCTTGTAACGAGCGAATAACCTCGTCGATGCGGTGTGCCGTTTTGATAAAATCTTCTGCCGTAAATCCTTTCGTCGTCATGGCGGCCGTTCCGATTCTTACGCCGCTGGTCAGCATCGGAGACAATTTTTCGTTCGGTACGCAATTCTTGTTCAGCGTGATACCGACTTCGTCGCAAGCTTCCTGCACCGCTTTCCCCGTCACTCCCTTATCGGATAAATCCAGTAAGAATAAATGGTTATCGGTGCCTCCCGTTACGACGGTATATCCCATTTGAATAAACTCGTTACACATGGCTTTGCAGTTTTTCACGACGTTTTCGATATACGTCTTATATTCCGGCAACAGTGCTTCCTCCGCCGTAATCGCCTTACCCGCAATCACGTGTTGCAAAGGTCCCCCCTGCGTACCGGGAAAAACCGCACTGTCCACTTTCTTGGCTAATTCCTGCTTGCAGAAAATCAATCCCCCTCTCGTGCCGCGTAAAGTTTTATGCGTCGTCGTGGTGACGATGTCGGCGAGACCGAACGGAGAAGGATGACATCCCGCCGCAATCAATCCCGCAATATGCGCCATATCCACCATAAAGAAAGCACCTACCTCGTCGCAAACGGTACGGAACTTTTCAAACTCGATGATTCTCGGATAGGCACTGGCTCCCGCCAATATCAACTTCGGTTTGTACGCCAACGCTTTGGCACGCAAATCGTCGTAATCGATATAGCCTTTTTCGTCTACGCCGTAAAAAACGAAATTAAATATCTTGCCCGAAAGGTTGACGGGAGAGCCATGCGTCAAATGACCGCCGTTATTGAGTTCTAAACTCAATACGGTATCTCCTGCCTTTAATACCGAAAGATAGGCGGCGAAGTTTGCGCTCGAACCGCTGTGCGGTTGCACGTTGACATGATAATCGGTCTTAAAAACCTTCTGCCACGTTTCGATGCAATATTCTTCCAATTCGTCCACGTGTACGCAACCGCCGTAATATCGACGTCCGGGATACCCTTCGCTGTACTTGTTGGTTAAGCAACTGCCCACCGCTCTTTGTACGGCTTCGCTGCAAAAGTTTTCACTGGCAATCAGCTCAATGTTCTCTGCCTGTCTTTTTCGTTCTTTTTCAATAATGTCAAATACTCTGCTCATGACTTCCTTATTATTTTTTAGCCGCCAAAACTTCCTTGACTGCGGCTATTACGTCTACTTCTTCCAAACGGAAAGCTTTTCTCAAATACGGTACTTTTCCCACTTCGCCGAATTGCTCTTTGACACCGACGCTCCGCACGGGTGCGGGATAATTTTCGCAAAGCACTTCACAGACCGCACTACGCAATCCGCCCATGACGTTGTGATTCTCGCACGTTACGACGGCGTTGGTTTTTTTGACCGAACGAAGGATGGTTTCGGCGTCAATGGGTTTTATCGTGTGGCAACAAACCACCTCGCAGGAAATTCCTTCCTCGGCAAGAGCTTCCGAAGCCTTGACGGCGGTATCGACCATGATACCCGAAGCGACGATACTGACGTCCTTCCCTTCTCGCACGACGTCGGCTTTGTATAAGTCAAACGCCCGATTCTCGTCTTCGCTATACACAAGGGTGGGATTCTTGCGGTGCAAACGCACGTAGACCACCCCTTCCTTTGCCATGATTTGCGGCATCAAACGTGCCAACTCCACCGCATCGGTCGGTTCGTAAATGGTTACGTTCGGAATGGAACGAAGCATGCCGATATCCTCCAAAGGCATATGCGTTCCTCCGTTTAATTCGGCGCAAATTCCGGGATCGGTTCCGATGATTTTTACGTTCTGTTTGGCGTAAGCGATGCTGATCATGATTTGGTCGGCGCATCTTCTGGTGACGAACGGAGCGAAAGAGGTAATGACGGGTTTGAATCCGTATGCCGAAAGTCCCGCCGCAATGCTCGCCATATTGGCTTCGGCGACACCCACGTCAAACATTCTGTCGGGGAACTCCGCCCACATTTTATTGGTTCCGATACACTTGGCAAGGTCGGCATCCAATACCACTACTTTTTCATCCCTTCTCATCTCTTCGGCGAGATAAGAAGTAAAAACGTCTTTCATGAAAGTTTCTTGCGTAATCATCTTATTCACCTCTCAATTCACGAAGAGCCTGCTCTACTTTGTCGCTCGGCATGGGCATGGAATGGCTTCCCACTCCCGCGCTTTCCACGAAGGAAATACCCTTTCCTTTGACGGTGTTCAAAATAATCATGTGCGGCTTGCCCTTGACGGTCTTGGCTTGCGTGACGGCTTCGTCGATCTGTTCGACGTCGTTTCCGTCCGCGACTTCGATGACGTCCCAATTAAAGGACGCCCATTTGTCGGCAAGAGGACTCAGGTCGTTTATTTCGGCAACGTAATTGTCGAGTTGTAACTTGTTATAGTCGGTGAACGCAATCAGGTTTTCCAACTTTTGGCTGCCGGCATACATGGCGGCTTCCCAAATTTGTCCTTCGTCGCTTTCGCCGTCCCCGATGATGGCGTAAATCGTCGCACCGTCTTTGCAAAGACGGGAGCCGATGGCAAGTCCGACCGCACAGGACAAACCCTGTCCCAAAGAACCCGCCGTCATGTCGACGCCTACGGTTTTATTCATGTCGCAATGGCTCGGTAAATTCGTACCGCCCTTATTCATCGTCGACAGTAACGCTTTGTCAAAATACCCCTTTTCGGCAAGTACCGAATAAATGGCAGGGCCGGCGTGCCCCTTGCTGCAAACGAGACGATCCCGTCCTTCCATCTTGGGATTTTTGGGATCGATATTCATCTGCTTTCCGTACAAGACGGCAAGTAGATCGGCTATCGACAAACTTCCGCCGACGTGTCCTACGCCGACGCTACCGATACAGTTTACAATGTTGATGCGAATGTTTTTGGCAAACGCTTTCAGTTCTTCCGTACGCATGTACCCTCCGGTTCATTATTTTGTTTTCTACTTGGTATTATAGAATACTAAAGTCTTTCTGTCAACAGCAATACCCTATTTCCGCAAAGAAATCCGCACGAAACGCCTATATCTCTCTTACGGTTACCGACGGAAAGAAGGCGGAAATTTCTTGCACGAGTTTTCTTTTTTCCTCCCCCGTACCGACGTAAAATACGATAAAAGAGGCTTCTTGCATCCTTTCAATTAGCAAAACGGCACCGTCTTTTGCGTGCGGAACTCCTTCCGACAAATACCGAAAAACCGCCCCCATCGTGAGGATACCTTCGGTCACCAAATCCACCCCTTCGATACTGCCTGTCGGCGGTAAGTCGGAAGGGTAGGTAAGTGAAACGACCGCCTCTTTGCCGAGATACTTTGCCACGCGGTTTGCCGTACTCCCGCCGCAAACGGCGTGCTTGCCTTCCTCCTTAAAAAAAGAAGCAAGAACCCTTTCGTCCTCACTCCTTTCTTGCGGCAATCCGAATAAAACGTTCAGTTGCATGACAGTCCGATATCCGAGATGATTTTCTTCAGAACGTCGGCACTGGTATGTAGCTTTCGGGTTTCCTCTTCCGTCAAAGCCGGCGTAACCTTTCCGCAGATGCCGTTGTGCCCGACGATTCGCAGCGTGCTTAAACAAACGTCGTCCACACCGTACTCTCCTCTCATCATTGCGGATACCGACATGGTCGTATTGGTTCCCCAAAGTATGGATTTACAGATATGGCAGACGTTGGAAGCGATAGCGTAAAAAGTTGCGCCTTTTCTTGCGATAATCTTGGCGCCCGAACCGCGAATATACTTCTCGATATCCGCTTTGTCGATTTCCATCGTCATACGATTATGCAGGCAGGCGGTCTTGTTAAAGTCCTCTATCGGCACTTGGGCGATATTGGCTATCGACCAAGGGATGAAACTGGAGTCGCCGTGTTCGCCGAAGACGTACGCGTTAATATCTCTCGCGTCGATACCGCAGTATTCGGCAAGACGGGCACGCAAACGGGCGGTGTCCAAAATCGTCCCCGTACCGATGACGCGGTTCTCGGGGATGCCCGAAAGTTTGCAAAACGAATACGTCAAAATGTCCACCGGATTGGATACCATAACGTAAACGGCGTCGGGTGCGTATTTGGTGATTTGCGGAATGATGGCTTTCTGAATGGCTATGTTGGTGTTGATTAAGTCCAGTCTCGACTGACCGGGCTTTCTCGCAATTCCCGACGTGATGACGACGATGTCGGAGCCTTCCGCATCGTTATAGTTTCCGGCATATACCAGACAGGAAGAGTCGTACGGCAAACCTTGACGGATGTCCAACGCTTCGCCGAGCGCCCTCTCCATATCGATGTCGATAACGACGATTTCCGAAACGAAATCTCTGCAAGCAAGGGAGTACGCTATGGTAGAACCCACTCTACCGCTCCCGATAATGGTTATTTTTCTCATGTTATCCTCTATGTTATTGTATTCTCGTCATGACTTCTCGGTTGAAAAATTCTTCCGCTTTTTCGGGACTGACCGAAAAGGGACTGCCGTCTATCGTTACCGAAACGTCCTGCAAACAGTGTCCCATACAAAAAGAACCGACCAATTGCACCTTTCCTTCCAAACCGTTTTCTACGATAAGTTGTCGCAACCTCTCAACCACTTGTTTAGAACCCTTCACGTGGCAACTGCTCCCCACGCATACCGATATCTTTATCATGTCTACTCCTTTTCACCCCGAAAGGGTGATTGAAATCTATTATATTCTTCCTCAAAAATCTTGTCAAACGGTTTGCCTATACTCTAAAAAAGTTTTTTCGCCTCCTTTGCCTTGCTTTTTCCAAAAAACCATGTAAGAATACTTTTTAAGGGGAAATTATACTTTTTTTCCAACGATTCAACCGATGGTTGAGTGAAAAGTATTGCAACGAACGGTTGAATTGCGATACAATGTAAGGGCAAAATACAAGGAGGTGCTTTCATGGCATACGGAAAAAAAATCGCACAATTAAGAAAGAACGCAAACATGACACAGGCACAGCTGGGCGCGGCGTTAAACGTCAGTCCGCAAGCTGTATCGAAATGGGAATTGGATTCCGCCGAACCGGACTTAACCACGCTGAAACAAATATGTACTTTATTCGATATCAGTACGGATGAAATACTCGGCGTCACCGTTTCTGCCAAGACGGAAACGACCGAAACACCGGAACCGACCGCCACCGTCGACCACGAAAAAATCGCGCAAGAGGTCGCCGGCTCTTTACAGTCCGCGTTATCCGAAAAAGAGGAAGACAAAACCATCGGCTTTTGTAAAGAATGCGGAAAGGTCGTTACTAAAAAAACAGCGGGAATGACCAGTCCGAGAGTCATCTGCAAGAACTGTTTAAGCGCAAAAAACGCCGCCGCACAAGAGAGACACGACGCAAAAGTCCGAGACCTTAAAAAAATACGGAACAGAAGCCTGATATGGAGCAGCGTCGTCGCGGCAATCGTCCTCGCCGTCAACATCTACGTCTTACAGGACGAACAGTTCAAAAACGACTTATACTACATGATTCCCATGTTGATTATCTTTACCTACGGTATCTTTGCCATGGTTTCCGAGTGCATCATCGGAGAAGGCCCCGTCGCCGACATCCTTTTATGGTTTATTACTCGTCCGATAAAGTTCCCCGTCTTCATATTCGATTGGGACATAGACGGTATTCTGCTATCCTTAGCCGTTAAAATCGTTTGCGGAATCCTCGCTTTCCTACTCGGCGTCCTCTTATTCTTCCTCGGTGTCTTGTTCGGCTCCATCGTCGCCATCTTCACCTATCCCTTCCACATCGTTCCCCTCTGTCGGGACATCCGCAAAGGGAACGTCTAATCCGAAAAAAACATCCAAAAATCTAACAACCACAAGGAGAACATTCATAATGAAAAAGAAAAATTTCTTTCCCCTGATTGCCATACTGATTCTTTGTTTGGCATTCTCTCTCTTCGCTTGCGGAAAAAGCGATAACAATTCCGACGGCAACCAAGAACAAGGCGGTACCCAAGAGCAAGGCGGTACCCAAGAGCAAGGCGGAAAAACGCCTGCTTTGCAGGACTTTACCGGCATCACTTTTTCCGATAAAACGGTTTCTTATACCGGAGCCGAACAGTCCCTGCTTGCAAGCGGCGTCCCCGCCGATGCGACCGTAACCTATTCGGGTAACAAGGGTACCGACGTCGGCACGTATTCCGCTTCCGTCACCGTCTCGAAAGAAGGCTATAATACGCTGACAAAGACGGCTAAATTGACCATTATGCCTTCGGCAAAGCAAATCGTCGACGCTCGCACAACGACCAAAAACAGCTCGATTCAGAACTATGATTTCCATATCAATTTAAGCACAGCCGTTTCTCTTTACGGCATCGACAAAACGTTTAACGGAAACTACGACGGACAATATCGTCTAAATAAAGGCACCGGCGACCTGTCGTTTAAGCGTACCACGAGCGGTTCTTTGTTGTACGATGCAACGGAATACATTTACAAGCAAAACACCACCAAAGTAAAAATCAAGACCAACGAAAACGGAGACGTCAAAAAGGTTTCCGCACTTACCACCGAAGATGAAGATTTGACTTTGATAAATCTGCCTTTCGTGGCAATCATCGATAACTTACAAGAAGCCAACATATCGAATATTAAAAAGTCTACGGTAGACGGCTATGCCTACCAAGCGACCATCGCTCTGGAATCGGGCAACGCCATCCTCAAAAAGGTATACGGTACTCTCGAAAAAATGGGCGCTCAAGTGTCTTTCAAGGGTATTTCCCTCTCCAATCCGGCAAGCGGCGTTACCTTATATTTCAATATAAAGGACAATACCACGTTTACCGACTTTTTCTATCAAGCAAAGTTTTCTTTCCCCGTAAAAACGGTCGGTGTCGAGGCTACCGTTTCTTATAAACAAAACGCTTCTTCGACGACGTTTTCCATTCCGAGCGTAAAAGGTTTTTATACCTCTTCTTCGGATATCGGCACCGCGTTAAGCACCCTTTCCAATGCCAACGCGTCCACAACGAATAAAAACGCTTATTGCGTCGAAGTCCACGCCAAAAACGAATTCGATCCCGGTTGGAACGTCCTCGCCACAACCGACGAGTATAACTCCATGCTTTACAAAAACGTCAACAGCGACCGTACCGATTTTAATAATTCTTTCGAATACAAAGTACATACCGAAGCGGACGGAAAAGAAACGTACAAGTACACCGTCGGCAACATTCAAAACGGAGAGGTGTATCGTGTTTCCCGAAAAGGAACGAACACCACCGAACAAATCAACGACGTTTCTCTCAGCACCATTCTGAGCGAAATCAAGGCACTGTACACTTTCCAAAGTACGGACGTCGACTGTATTCAAAAAGTCAGCAAATCGGGCGGAATCGAGTACCACGTTTTCCTGAATAATAGCGCAACCCTGTCGGTTCAAGGAAAAATAACCAATCTCCTGAATACCTGTCCCGCTACCGAAGTCCTAAAAGTCAATAACTACTTGAACACCGACGAGTATACCATTGAAGACTCCGAAGTAGTCCTCACCGTCAGCAATAACGCCCTCGTTTCGGTGGATATCAAAACCAAAATCAAGTATTGTCCGACGGACGGCAATTATTCCGAAGATAATATCACCCTGACCGATACCGTTTCCATCGTCTTCAACGATGCCGACGATTTGGAAAAAGCCGGAAAATACACCGCTCCGAGTAAAGCCGAAGCCGTACTTGTCGGATTAAACGCCGCTAAATACTATATTCAATAATTTTCACAAGAGAGAACTTACTTTATATAGCCAAAAGGGCGGCACGAACCTGTGCCGCCCTTTTTTTGGGAATAACCCGTACCGTTTCTAAAACACCGTTTCGAGCGGTGCCGTAGCGATTATACCATCAGAATCAAAAGAACCACGTAGAACACGAACAACACCGACGTGATCACCAACCCCGCAATGGATAATCCTCTTCCTTTACCGTTCATCTTTTTGGAATGGCTCAACCCGATTCCGCTGAAGATCCAACCGAAAATCGGTATCAAAAAGGAAAAAACAAACCCCGCAATGGCAAAACCGTTCGTGGGTTCGGGTTTTTGCCAATGTCGATCCTCCTCCACCGCACACCCGCAAAAGGGGCACATAATCGCTTCGTCGACCAAAGCCGAACCGCATTTATTACAATACTTCATACTACTTTCCTCCCGTTTTTTTCTGTCCGTCGGAAGCCTTTTCGGCTCTCCTTCTTGCTTACAGTATAAAGGAAAGGCTCGAAAAAAATGTCGCCAAGCAAGCGACATTTTGGGAGTGGTCAATTGGAAGGGATTTTGGACGAAACGAAGGAAAGTTGCAAACGGTCTACTACGACCGCACGTTTCGTTCAAATGTTTGTCAAAACTATAATTATATCCATAAAAAAATACCAATAGACCGAAATCATTTGTTGCAACCTACTTTTTTCGTTTTGACAAATATGTAAATCACTCATAATGGGACACTCCGCTTTTGGGATTTTAATAATATAACGGCTTATACCCTAATGCGTCCAACAGGGCGTTCACCGTAAAAATATCGTATATGCCGTTCTCTATACAGTACAGAACGATTAAGTCGTCGATGCAACTACGATTAAAGCAAAACCCCGCTTTTTGTAACAACTCTTTTCCTTCTTCGGTAGAAAGTTCCAAAGCGAGCATCAAAGAAAAAACCGTCTTTTTCGACGGAGAATACTTGTCCCGTTTGAGTTTGGAAAAAAGCCGTCTGTCGATATGCGCCTTTTTGTAAACCTCCGTATCGGATAAGCCTTTTTTGTCAATAACCCGAAACAACTGATACGCAAAGGATTGTTCTTGTTGCGCCCGAACGAAATCCTCCACCGCAAATAACCGAGCTGCGTTTTGTTGTGTTTTCGGGGTATCGCTCCCTTTCTCCGTTCCGTCCGAATCCCCTTTTCCCAAACGGAAGGAAATCTCGATTTCGGGCATCTCTCGTTTCGGTGTCGATTCGTAGTTCGCTCGACAAAACGCAACTGCTTTTTCCTTTAATGCTTCGGGAACAGACCTTTTTATTTTTTTCTTGCACATATTCGTATTATACCAAACTTTTTCCCTTTTGCCTACACAAAAACCTGTTTTCGGTGCCAAACTCTTTCCACGGCGTTCGTCGTTTGCCTCATACGTCGGAAACAACGTCGCGTTGGCAAGCTTCCGCTAAAAAAGACCGCAAACGAATTTGCGGTCTTTTTTTACGAAAAATTTCGTAGGTTGAAGTGTAAGCGAAGATACCGTCTTATCTTTGTCTGAGAATAATACGATAATACTTATATGTTCCCAACTTTAGGCTCATATCTTTATCTTCTATCGGGCCATTGTCACTTTGGAACTCCTCGATCATGTATCCGTTATAAGTACCGGTAGTATACATGTTTTTGAGGTCAAGAATCGTCATGTCGGCAAAGTACATTTGTCTGTCGCCACCAGGTTCTTTACCGCCCATTTCTTCTCCGCCTATGATCATGACGTCGACGTATATGTCATAAAGAGGTTCACTGTCTTTGTTACACTTGGTGCATCTGTATGCACGGCCGTATTCCGCCAATTCAAAATGGTGTCTGCAGATGATTCCTCCGCAAACGGTACAAATCGTATCTTCTTCCGATACGGGACTCGGATCGATGTGATCCTCCATGGATTCTTGAATGCCAAGATTGCAATAAGGACACTTCATCCAGTGTTTATCACCTTCGTGTTCGTATTCAATGCTTGTAATACGACCTTCCGCAATGTCTTTCACAAATGCCGCATGTGCACACTGATTTTCGGGGAAGGTCAATGTAGCAACGTACTCTCCGTTACTGGCGAAACAAGAATCGGCAGGAATCTCACGACCATTACAACGCAACGAAAGCGTATAGCCTTTCGAGAAAAACGGAACTCCCAATCTGTTCTCTACCGCGTAAAGCACATATCCTTTGATAAAGGCAGAAATCGGTTCTTTCGTAGAAACCATTTCGTCTACATAATCATTCAAAAGCGCAAGCGGATCGTCTATGCTGGTGTAATAATCTACCACGACAACGGTCAAATTGACGTCTACGCAGTCGTTTTCATAGTACATTCCGCATTCCGCACAGCCATATTGTCCCTGATGGGCTTCATCTTCGGGATCGAGACAAATCGCAAACGTATGTCTGGCACCATAAGGTTGATTACCGCATCGAGTACAGTAAGTAAAGTGACGATTATCATCATATCCGGATTGATAATCATGTCCTAAGGGTTCCGAAACGATTTCATCCTTTCTCGCACCGCATGCACAAACTTTTATGCTATGTTGACCGTTTGTACAATCGGCGGGAACGGTTTCTGTCTCCACGAAAAAGTGTTCGGCATAGTTACCGATTTCCGCACAACGCACGCAAACCTGCCAGTGACCGGTTGCATTACTCATCCACTCACTGCCGTATACGTGTGAACAAGTAGCGACCACATACTGTTCGAGGATCATTCTGATGTCTTCGTCCCATGCTGCCCATTCTACGTCCATTTCATAGTAGATCGTAAAAGTATCACCGTTCTGCAAGTTTTCGGCACCTTCGTTATAACTATAAATCAAGTCCATAAAGTCGTTTTGTTCATACATGCGTTTACCGTCGGAGAAACGTGATACGTTTTCTTCACGCAGTCTTAATTCTCTCCAGAATCGTTGGAAAGTAACGGGAGCCGTACGAATCGCAATGTTTTCGGTCGAACGATTCATGTAATCGACGTAGGGTACTTGGTCAGCGGAGTCTCCGCTTCTGAACAAGAATGTCAAGGTAACCGTGATCGGTTGAACTTTGTCACCGCAACGGGAACAAACACATTCGGTTTGGTCGTCATTCAGAACGTATTCGTGTCCCAAACCTTCGCTGCTTCTCGTTTCGCTGTAAACCTTATTACACTTGGTGCAATACTCTTTATAGGAAGCACCTTCGGTACAGCTTGCTTCGTGGCGTTCTTCCTTCCAATCATGTTCGCAATCCAACGTGCCCGTAAAGTAGAAGGCAATTTTGCACATATCTTCGACTTTGGCATCCGACGTTACTTCTTTTTCGTTGATGGTTATCTTAGCAAGCGAAACGTTTTTATAGGAGGCGGCTTTATAGAACGCAACCAGTTCGTCTACGTTCATGTAATCAATGAATACCGAAAGCGGCATACCCTTCGGCAAACGGATTCCTGCTTTTACCTCACTATCCGCCGCATCGTACCCACTTCCCGATTGTTCCCAAATAACGTTATCGTTGATGTAAGCGGCGAGGTGCATGACTTGTACGTATTCGACTCCGGCACCGCAAATGGTACAGTCGGCTACCGATCCGCTTTGGAAGAACGTAGCGTAGTTAAAGTCGTGTTCGCAAATCTTGGCGTTTTCGATGACGTATCCGCAGACGGAACAAGTAATGCCATGCTCAAAGGTAGCTTCGGTATAATCGGGCGTATGAGCGGCTTCGTTGGCTTTTTCACCGCAAACGGCACACTCTTTATAGTGTCCGTCGGCGTTGGTAATCCATGCTCCGTATTGGTGTCCGCGTGCGGGAGCAAAGGAGTGCTCATGGTCGTCATAGGTATATCCGCACTTTGCACAGGTAAACTTGATATACCCGTCGGTGGTGCAGGTAGGTTCGACCATTTCTTCCCTATATTCGTGTTCGTGACCTTTGGCGGGTTCGATTTCAAAACCGCAAACGGTACACTTGATACCGTGTTCTTCGGTGGCTACGTCATAGTCGCGCGTATGCATTTCTCTTTCGGTTCTGTCACCGCAAACGTTACATACTTGATAGTGTCCTTCTCTGTCGGTATGGTATTCTCCGTAGCTGTGACCGAGAGCGGCTACTTCGTCGGCGGTATAGGTGTCTCCGCAAGCACAGGTATAGGTGGTATAACCGCCTTTCGTACAATTCGGGTCGCTTACGACAGCCTTGTAATCGTGGGTGTGTACAAAGTAGAAGCAATAGATGTCTTCGGCTTCGATGACCTTATCTTCGGTGACCTCTCTACCTTCAAATTCAACCTTGGTCAAGTCGTATTTTACGTCGAGCGTCTTGGCGTAAGCACTTCCCTTTTCCTTATATAAAGAGAACGGTGCGTTTTCATAGGCTTGGATATTTTCTCTGGAAGCGTTTTCGCCGTCGAGGTAATACACGAAGGTTACCGCTACTTTGCCGGCTTCGGCAGAACACTTTTGGCAGAATACGGAGTTTATGTTATCGTATACAAAAGTATGTCCCTTGGCGGCTACGTAGTTATCCTTGTAGGTGTTTCCGCAAGTACAGGTATAGGTGGTATAACCTTCTTCGGTACAGGAAGGTTCGGTCACTTCTTCTGCGTATTTGTGTTCGTGACCTTTGACGGGAGCGATTTCGAATTCGCAAACGGTACAAATCACCGCTTGTTCTTCGGTAGCTTCTTCGATGTTCGGCTTATGGGCTTCGGCTTCACCGTTTTCACCGCAAACCGTACATTTTTGCCAGTGTCCGTTGGGGTTCGAGAAGTATTCTCCGTCGAACTTATGTCCTTCGCTGGCTACGTAGTTGCTTTCGGAAGAAGTTCCGCAAACCGAACAAGTCTTCTTGGTATAACCGTCTTTCGTACAGGTAGGATTGACGGTTTCTTCGGAAAAGTCGTGATTCTTTTGCGCAATCTTATCCTTATAAGTATCTTGGCAGTTGCTGCAAGTGTAAGAAATGAAACCGGCTTTGACACAGGTGGCTTCTTCTTGCTCGCTGATCTCATAAGCGTGACCGACAGCGTAAACTTCTTGATCGTAGGCAGCGTCACAGTTTTTGCAAGCGTAGTGCGTCAAACCGTTTTCGGTACAGGAAACGGCGGTGACTTCGGAGGACTCGTAGTCGTGTCCGATAGCATTCAAAACCTCGACGATGGTATCGCAGTGCAAGCACTTCACGTATCCGTCGGTGGTGCAGGTAGCATCCACTCTGGTTTGTTCCTCTGCGGGGTGACCGTTCTTTTCACAGTATTCTTCGGCGGTCATTTGCGCGGGAGCGTACAAGGAGAAGTGGTTCGTTTGGAATACGATTTCGCCGTTACTGTAGGTGGCGTCCATCGTTTCCACTTCGCCTTCGTCGTCAATATACCAAATGGCGATATTTTCGGCGTCTTCGTTCGCTTTCAAAGTATAAGGAATACGAACGGTTACGAACACTTCGTCACCGAAGCTCGTTACCGCACCTTCGTCGGCGGAAATCTTGAATTCGAAGATTTCGGAATCGCCTAAGAGGGCTTGCTTTTCGGGCGTCATGGTGCTGACGGCGGCGGCTTTCTTACCTTCGTCCAAGTTCCCCGCGGAAATCTCCACGTTCGTCTTGGTACCGAGTAACTCGCCCATGCCGGCACCGAGTTGAACGGCGGGTTGGTTTTCACCGAAGGAAAGCTCGACGCTTTCTACGTCGGAAATACCTTCAAGGCTTGCTTTACCCGCGGTCGCTTCGAATACGTCTTTGTGTTCGCCGCAACCGACGTTACCGCAAGTATAGCTCTTGAGGTTGCCGGCCGTGACGGGTTCGCCCCAGTTGTGTCCGGTACCCGGAACTTTTTCAAACGTCAACGTGCTTTTTGCGGTATCGTGATACTTACATCCGACGTTGGAGCAGAGGACGCTCTTTTCACCGTCTGCCACACAGGTAGGCTCTTTGGTTACCTTCGTGTAGAAGGCGTGTTTTTCTTCGATAACGGGTTCGTTTTCGACTTCTTGCGTACACTTGGAGCAAGTTCCGCCGTAAACGACGCTGTATGCGCAGCAGTCGGAACCGGCTACCGCATTTTCCCGGATTTTGGTAAGGGAAAGAACCTTATGTCCGGTAGCAAGCTCGCCTTTTTCGGTCTTGGTGGCATCGCATCCGGGATTGGAACACTTAGAAACCTTTATGCCGTCGGCGACGCAGGTGGGATCTTTGCTGTTTTCGGTATCCAATACGAAAACGTGATTGGTCGCTTGTACGGCGGTATGACCGGAAAGCCATTCTCCGCAGTCGGAACAGTACTCACCGGCGGTGTAACCGATCGTCGTGCAAGTCGCCGCAAGGGCATCCTTGTTTTCCACGTTCAAGTGGTTTCCGTACCCGCCCAACGTATAATAGAATACGTCGGTGTCCGAAGTGGCTATCGTGCTACACAAAGCACAGGTCTTGTGGTAGCAGGCGTATTCGTGACAGTTGGCTTCGCTGATGAGGGAAGTGGCGTTACGCTTTTCCGCCCAATCATGCTTATAGTCACCCACTTCAAACGTTTCGGCAATATGCTCTCCGCAAGTACAGGACTTGTAATAGGTAGCCTTGTGGGTACAGTCGGCGTCGGTCGCCAGGTATGCGGCATCCACCACTTCCAAATACGCGTGGATATGCTCGGTGGGAGCCTTGCCGTTACCACCCTTATCATCCTTTAAGCAAAGGGGCAACGCAATACTCAGTGCCAAAATGACGGCAACGATTGCCGAACCTACGATAATGGAAATCAGCTTATTTGCCTTAATCCATGCGAGAACCTTTCCGAAGAAAGCCTTCACGCTCGGTATAAACCCTCCGTTTGCGGGTGCTTCCGGTGCAGGTGCTGCCGATACGGGTTCGTCAACGACGGGTTCTACTTTCGTCGATTCGGGTTTAACTTCCTCGACGACCTCGGGTTTGACTTCCTCGACGGGTGCCTCCTCCACAACCTTCGCCTTAGCTTTTTTGGCGGGTTTCTTCTTCTCTTCCGTTTTGACTTCGGCTACGGGTTCTTCGACGGCTTCGACGACGGTTTCTTCGACCGTAACGTCTTCGACGGGTTGTTCCGCAACTTCGTTCTCAACGGGAGACTTCTTTTCTTCGTCCATAAATACAGACCTCCTTGATTTTTTACTCCTATATTTTATTAAAATATAATAGCATAGTTTACATTATAAAGATTTGCATAAGAAAAGTCAATAGTAAAATGCAAAAATTTTTGTTTTCCCGTGACAAAACCCGTCGAAAAAAGAAAACGCCGTCGCATTTTGCGGACAATCCTCCGCGACACTCCGTCTTGACAAATCGAAAAGATGTGCTATAGTACTATTATCAACGAAAGGATCTGTGAGGAATCGACCATGCCGCAAAAACCGTTACTAGAATGTTCCGTTTTATCCTTCGGTGCCAAAGGGGACGGAAAAACCGACGACACCAAAGCCATTCAAAAAGCACTGAACGCCTGCCGAAAGACGGGCGGCATCATACGTTTCCCCGACGGAGAATATCTTATTTCCGCCTGCCTGATTTTGTACTCGAAACAGACTCTTTCCTTTTCCGAAAAAGCCGTCCTCAAAAGAAACTCCGACGTCAAGTACATGATTGCCGTCCACACCCTGCCGTTCGTAGGGAAATACAACGGGACGCACGACGTCGTCATACGGGGAGGCACGTTTGACGGGAACGAAGAAATCGCCATGAAAGTAACCATGATAAACACCTGTCACGCCAAAAACGTTTTGATTGAAAACTGCTCTTTCAAAAACGGCAGAGAGTGGCATTTTATCGAACTCAATTCCACCCAAAACGCCGTCGTGCGAAACTGTCGATTCGATGCGACGAATTATATCATCCGCGATACGGGACGGTCGGAGCTGATTCAAATCGACGTGCCGAAAGTCGGCTTGTACGGCCCCGTCTTACGCCACGGCGTGGAAATGCCCTTCTTCCCCGACCGCACCCCCTGCGAAAACGTGAAGATACAGCACTGCTTTTTCCTCTGTGCGGGAACGCCGGCACTGGGACAACACTCGGACTATCCCCATCACGACATCCGCTTTTTCGACAACGAAGTCGTCGGGACTTCCTCCACCGTCAAGGCGTCGAGAGGATACCTCGTCTTTATGGAAAAAACCTATGACGTCGAAGTGTGCGGAAACCGTTTTACCTCCACCGTGGAAACCGAAAATACGGGCGTACGGGTAGCTCTCGAAAAGACGGTCTGTCACCTGCACGACAACACGTTCGTAGGACATTTCGAACCGCTTTTTGTCGGAGGAGTTACGGCGGAAAAGAACGACTTCGAAAGAGAAACGCAACGGCAGAAAACCGCTCAATAGAAAATACTGCTTTATTCAAAAAAATAAAAAAAGGGTTCCCGAATCATAAGTAAGGGATACCCGAATATAATTTGTGAGGACAAACCATGATACTGTATTTCACCGCTACCGGCAACAGCCGATTCGTTGCCGAACGTCTTGCCGAAAAGCTTGCCGACGAAAATATCCTTTCGATAAACGACGTCGTCAAATACGGCAAGGACAAGAATTTCTTTTCCGAAAAACCCTTCGTGGTCGTGGCACCCGTCTACGCTTGGCGGTATCCCCGTCTTGTGGAAAACTTCGTGCGGGAGGCTCGTTTTGAAGGAAGCGACAAAATTTATTTCGTTGCCACGATGGGTGCCCAATCGGGAAAAACAGCCGCCCACCTTGAAAAAATCTGTCTGAAAAAGGGTGTCATCTACGGCGGATTCCGAGGCGTCGTCATGCCCGACGATTATGTGATTTCCTTCAAAATGCCCACCGAAGAAGAGGCAAAGAAAATCATCCGAAAAGCCCTCCCCGCCATCGACGCCGTCGCCGACGTCATCGAAAAAGGAGAAAAACTCAAACGGAAAGATTATTCGCCCTTCGATTTTCTCCTGACCGGTATCGTCAATCCCGTTTTCGTCAAGCACGCCGCTTCCGATAAAGATTATACCGTAAACGAGAATTGCGTCGGGTGCGGAGAATGCGTCGAAGTTTGTCCCGTCAACAATATCGTCGTACAAAACGGAAGACCTGCCTTTTTACATACCTGTATCGGGTGCTGCGCCTGTATCCAACACTGCCCCGAACAAGCTCTGAACGCCAAAAAAACGGCAGAGAACGGCAGATACCTTTGCCCGAAAATCTAAGCTTTTCCCCGTATAACAAAAGCGGTTCGACCGTATCGGTCGAACCGCTTTTTTATGGGCTATGCCGTTATTATATATCGTATTTTCCGCCGTTCCGTTCCCGCACGGTCTTGTACAATCCGTGGGTAAAATCGGGGACTTCCTGCGGCATGGATCCTTCGGCTATACTCTTCTCGGAAAGGGGGGTGATACTCATCCATAAAGCGGTGTCGTACACGTCAATCGGTACCTTTCTCCCTTCGATAATACTCTCGACGAACGCCCGCATAACGAGGTAATCGATACCGCCGTGTCCTCCCGTCTTTTGCCGCCGATAGGCTTTCCAAATCGGATGTTCGTATCGTCTGAGATTTCTTCTTCCGCTTCCGAAAAAGGCGGATTGAGGTAACCAATGTTTGCCTTTCAGTCCCTCTAAGTACAAAATATCGCCGTCTTCCTGATACAGTCCTTTCGTCCCGTGTACGGTAAACTGACGGGAATAAAATCTCGGCAAACTGGTATCGAGCGTCAAGGTAATCGTTTCGCCGTTTTCGCAACGGATGACCGTCGTGACGATATCGCCCTGCTGAAAGGTCGCTTCTCGGAGCTCTTTGTCGTCGGCTTTTTTCAGGGTAACGAATTCGTGCAAACCGCACCCTTTGGAAGCGGTGGAAGTCAGCGTCAAAAACCGGTTTCCGTTATTGATACGTAAGATTTTTGCGATAGGTCCGAGTTCGTGCGTGGGATAGTTTTCGCAGTTACGGTGCAGATAGTTTTCCAAACGGTAATGTCTGTTTTCTTTCCCGAACGTAATCTCCTCTCTGAGGTCGTGCCGATACCCGCCGTCGCAGTGTACCACCGTACCGAATTTTCCCTCCTCCACCAATTTTTTAACCATCAATTCGTACCGCCCGTAGCAGCAGTTTTCCAGCATCATACATTGCCGTCCGGTACGTTCGGCGACTTCCACCAGTTTGAAACACTCTTCGAGGTTGTACGCACCGCCCACTTCGGTCGCCACGTCCAAACCGTGTTCCATCGCCTCGATCGCCATGGGAATATGCGTTTCCCAAGAGGAAAAAATCAGCAAAGCCCGTATCCCTTCCACGTTAAAGATTTCTCGATAATCGGTAAAGCACAAGGGTTCTTTTTTCGTAATGTTCTTTACCGAACGAGCGGCACTCTCCGCGCGGTCTTGATACTTGTCGCATACGGCGAGAACTTCCACGTCCTTCATCTTTGCGACCATTCTTAATAGTCCCGCTCCTCTGTTTCCGTGTCCCACCACACCGACTTTCAACGTCATACTTTATCCTCCGAAATTCCGTAATTTTTCTTGTAGTATAACATATTTTCGCCCTTTTTTCAAGTCATTTTCCTTTTTGTACTTTACCCATACTGAAAAAACGGGCGCAAGCATTGACTTTTTCTTTTTTTTATACTAAAATACTTTTACTATGTATAAGAAGGTTCTTTGCCTTTGCGTCCTTACGTTTCTTGCTTTTTTCCTGTTCGGGTGTTCTTCTCCCGACACCGTTTCTTCGTATACCTTGCAAGAAAACGACGTCACGTACACCCTGCAACTTGCCGAGGACACCGCCACTTTCGTTCTGACGGAAGGGGAAGTCCGCTATACCGGTTCTTTTACCAAACAAAACGGCTATTTCGTTTTACAAAACCCCTCGTTCGGCTATAAGACGGTCGTTTTGTCGGGCAACGATTTTTCTTTCGTCAAAAATCCCGACGGCTTGGACGAAATACAGACCGAACAAGAGGAAACCTGTCCCCATTTGTGGAATAGCGGGAAATACACCGTCGGCAACTGCAAAACCTACGGTTACACCGTATTCACCTGCTCTTTGTGTCAGAAAACCAACACCGTTTACGACACCGAGTACGGTACGGCGCACGATTATACCGAAAGCCATTTCGACGGTTCTTGCATCCAAAAAGGATATACCCTTTTTTCGTGTAAACGGTGCGGGTACTCGAAGCGAGAAACCGACGATTTCTATCCCGATATTCATCGTTACGAGCTGACCGATACCGTCGTGGATAACGGCTGCCAACAAAACGTTTCTTTACAGGAACGATGCGAAGATTGTCAAAAAACGAGAACCGAAGAAGGTACCTATATCGGCACCCATCAATATAACGCGCTCGGGGTATGCAGCGTTTGCAAATACGCCCAAAACGGACTTTCGTGCAACACGCATCCCGATGAAGACAAAGACGGTTTATGCGACGAGTGCGGTGCTTCGGTGGAAGCTTTGACCTACCTTGCCTCCCACCTTTGTTATCAAGACGGAGATATCCTTTATTTCGGTGCCTATCCGCAAAGCAAATACGACTATACGCCGACCACCGTCCGTACCAAAGGCAGATACGACAAAGACCTCGATTGCTACTACTACCAAAACGAAACCTTCGTGATTCGTACCTGCAAAAACGCTTCTGCCGTTTTTACCGGTGAAGTGCAAGCCGAAAAGAATAAGGAATACGTCTTTATCGTACAACCGCTCACGTGGGAGAAAGCCTCCAATACCGGCAAATACGTCTGCCGTTCGGTCATCGGTTCGGCACGATTTTTGGACGAAGTGCAAGCGGTAAAAGTGGGGAACGACACCTATTCGAAATTACTTACCGACACCTTTGCCAACGAGTATAAAGGAAGCTCTATCCGTTTGACGATGGAGAGTTTCTATCAAAAAGCCTTTATGAACGCACAAAAAAATCTGTTCCTCGGCGACAAAATTTCTTTGGCGGACACGACGGACGTCGCTTTAATCGAAACCAAAAAAACCGTTACCGATTACGCTCTTTGCGACGTCAACAATACCGTCATTCACATCAACACGTATTCGTATGCCGACTGGTGGCTTTCCGTCCCGACCGAGGACAGTACCACGCAGGTAAAGACGGAAACCTATAACGGCATCACCGACACTTCGATTCATTCTTATAGGGGTATCGTGCCTACCCTTACCCTTACCGCATTACCATAATTTTTCAGGAGGATTTTTATCATGACAGGCGTAGACGTTTTTGAGTACAACGGGAGAGATTATCAACCGACCATGCACTTCCGAAGCTGGAGAGTGGCTTTCTTAAACTACGGAGACAGCGAAGAAGAAACCAAATTTCATCAAATGGAGCGACATCTGTTGACCGATGAAGTTTTCGTGCTTTTGCAGGGAGAAGCTACCTTGATTATCGACTTGGACAAGAAAAAACTCCCGATGGAAAAGAACAAGATTTATAACATCAAACAAGGAGTTTGGCATGCCATATTCATGAGTGAGGATGCCAAAGTGCTGATTGTGGAAGAACACAGCACCTCCACCGAGAACTCCGAATACGTCGAAGTACACTAAAACGAGGTTTTATGAAAAAACTACCCATCGCCCTTTGTACCGTCTTGACGATGCTTTTGCTATCGTCCTTTTCGGCTTGCAGCGAAAGAACGCCGAACGGCGTAACCGTTACCTTCGATACGGGCTTTTCCGACGTCGTGACAGAACCCGTTTTCTTGGACGGCAGCGAAAAGTATATGCCGGACGAACCGTTCAAAGTCGGTTATACTTTTGACGGGTGGTACTACGACGCCGCATACACGCGGAAATTTTCGGCAACCGACGGCTTTACCCGCGATACCACGCTCTACGCAAAATGGACGGAGCGCATACCCGATTTGCCCGATAGCGGACCGACCGAAGAAGTGGACGAAGCGGGCGTGCATTATCTCCTTTCCGGCGAAACGTATACCGTCGTGTCCTACGACGGAACCGCCACCGATTTGGTTCTTCCCTCCACCCATAACGGGAAGCAAGTCACCAAAATCAAGTCGGGAGCTTTTACGGGCAGTTTGGCGGAATCGGTTTACATTCCCGAAGCCGTTACCGAAATCGAAAACAACGCTTTTTCGGGTGCGTACTATATAAGCGCTTTATCGGTGCCGCCCTCCCACCCGTCCTTTTCGACGAAAGACGGTATCCTCTATTCTAAGGACGGAACCGTTCTTCTGTGCGTACCGAGAAACAACCGTACCGAATTCGCCTTGCCCGACGCGGTGACGAGTATCGGCGCATACGCTCTTGCCCGTTGCAAATGCACTTTGTCGTTCGGCAAAAATTCTTCTTGTCTGCGCTTAGGCAACTACGCCCTCGCCGCCTTTGACGGAAAGGTTATTTTGTCGAACAATATTTCCGAATTGCTCAAAAACGCCTTTACGGGAGCAACCTGTGAAATCGTCTTTGAAAACAGCGGATTGACCGCACTGGATATGGGCGACTTCGACGGCTATAACGGCGGCAAGCTCGTACTTCCCGCCAACATAGACTCCATACAAAGTCACGCCTTCGAAAACTGTACCGCCGACGTTTCCTTCGAAAGCGGTTCCAAACTGACCGCCGTTTCTTCTTACGCTTTTGCTAACTTTGCCGGCAATCTGACTTTGCCCGACTCGGTGAACTCGGTGGAAAACTACGCTTTTCGAGGTGCCAAAGCAACGGCAAAAATTACGTTCTCCACCAAAAAATCCCAAGTAACTTTATCAAAAGATGCTTTTGCTTTGTGTAACGCCGTCGTGGAGTACGTGGAATAACCGATGAAAAAAACCGCTCTTTGGGTGCTTCTGTTTTCTCTGCTTTTTTTGACCGCCTGCGACAAGGGGAACCCGTCCGTCAAGCAGGAACCTTCCGCCCCCGTCTGCGAACACGTTTGGACGGAGGACTTCGAAGTCACCGAAACGCCCACCGAAACGGCATCGGGTTTGCGGGAAAAATACTGTACTCTCTGCGGCGCTTCACAACCGCAAACCATACCCTTGCTTTCTACGGAGGACTACCTCGTCGTCTATTCTCATCCCGACTGTGAGGAGAACGGCACCAAAACCTATTCTTCCGACGAGTGGGGAGAATACGAAGTGAGCGTTGCGCCTACCGGACACCGCTACGCCGAAGAACCCGACCGCTGTACGGCGAACTGTACCGAAGACGGTTATTTTTATTACGCCTGCTTAAACTGCTCCGAAGAAAAAGAAGTTTATACCCCGCCCCTTTCCCACGACTTTACTTTTTCCCGTTCCGAAGGACCTTGTACCACCGTTTTCGTTTGTTCTCGATGCTTTACCGAAAAGAGAGTCGAAAAACACGATTTGAACGACGGTACCCACGAAAACGGCGATTGTCTGTCGAGCGAATACGGTTATACCGTTTATTCGTGCAAAACGGCGGGGTGCGGGTATCAAAAACAAGTGACCGATACCGTCCTCACCCACGTATATAATAAGGATACGGGTATCTGTGAACGGTGCGAACACGTCTGTGAACACGATTTTTCCCGATACGTCTGTACCGAATGCGGTTTTTCCATCGAAGCCGAACTTCGCAAAAACACCTATTATCGCTACGGCGATTCCGTCTTCTTCGGACACTATCCGCAATCCCACGTTTCGGACGAAAAGATAAAAAAAGAACTTGACGAGTCTTTCGGCGAAGCGACTTACCGCGTCAAGCTGTCGGACGGCTATTACTATTCTCGCGCCACCGTCAAAAACCAAAACCGCGTTCACATGACCTTCTCGGACGGCGTGTCCCTTTCTTCTCTTGTTTCCAAAGAAAAAGTCTGCTATTTCCGTTGGGATCCCATCGAATGGAAAATACTGCAAACGGACGGCGACAAACTCGTTTTGGTTTCCGAAGACATCCTCTTGACGATGCCCTTCCAGTTTGAAGAAAACTGTATCACCGAAGACCTTATTGTATACGTCATGGGCGACGATGAACAAAAATCCGACGTCTACGCCAACGCTTGGGAAAAAAGCAACGTGCGTGCCACCCTGAACGAAACGTTTCTGCAAGATGCCTTTACGCTAAACGAACGGCTCCTGCTTTCGGAATACACCGTTTCGCAAAAAGAAACGGGGTACTATACCGACAAATATCAAACCGAACAAACCGAACAAAGCGACAAGATTTTTTTGCCCTCTTTTGCGGACTATTATAATAAGGATGACGACGTAACGGCGTACGACCTCACTCGAGCCAAAAAAGTCAGCGACTATCTTCTATGCGAAAACAATACGTATGAGGACGGCAGATTTGCTTTTCTGCTCCGCTCTACCGGTTCCTCTTCCGTCAAAATCTGCACGATTTGCGCCGAAGGAAATCTCGAATACGATTCTTCGGTATGGGTTTCGTACGGAATCGCCCCTTGTCTTTGTCTTTCCCTTACCGAAAAAGAATAAAATTACGAAAATTGAATAAAAATGTGATATTTTCATTTGACAAGAATAGTTGTTCTTGCTATAATATCAACGCTTATGTAACAAATAGGAGGATTCAATGCCGACAATTAACCAGCTTATCAGACAAGGTAGAGAAAAACAAGTAAAGAAGAGCCAAGCGCCTTTGATGCAAAAATGCCCTCAAAAACGTGGCGTATGCTTATCCGTTACCACCACTACCCCGAAAAAGCCTAACTCCGCTGTGAGAAAAATCGCAAGAGTACGTTTAGTCAACGGTTTGGAAGGTACCGTATATATTCCCGGTATCGGACATACGTTGCAAGAACATAGTGTCGTTCTTGTCAGAGGCGGAAGAGTAAAGGACCTGCCGGGCGTTCGTTATCATATCATTCGCGGTACCTTAGATACTTCGGGTGTGGCGAAACGTAACCAAGCACGTTCCAAATACGGCGCAAAGCGTCCTAAATAATATCAGATTTCTATCAGGAGGATATAAAAATGCCCAGAAGAAGTGGTGTACCGAAGCGTGATGTTTTACCCGATGCCGTCTATAATTCTAAGGTCGTTACCAAATTGATTAACCAAGTTATGCAAGACGGAGAAAGAGGTGTCGCACAAAAAATCGTTTACGGAGCGTTTGACGTCATTCGTGAAAAAATGAATCAAAACCCCGATGAAGTTTTCTTTAAGGCTCTCGAAAACGTAATGCCTACTTTGGAAGTTAAAGCGAGAAGAATCGGCGGAAGCAACTATCAAGTACCGTTGGAAATTCGTCCCGAAAGACGCCAAACCTTAGGAATTCGTTGGATTGTAATGTTTGCAAGAAAACGCGGTGAAAAAACGATGATTGAGCGTCTCTCCGCCGAATTGATGGATGCCTTCAATAATGCAGGCGGGGCCGTCAAAAAGAAGGAAGACACGCACCGTATGGCTGAAGCCAACAAGGCTTACGCACATTATCGTTTTTAATCGATAAATCAACCAAAAAACGGCATACGGTCCTTCGGGAGTATGCCTTTTTTTATTCAAAAAGACAATAAAAACAAAAAAATCAGGTTTTGTCCGAAGAATTCGGGCAAAGATAGTAAAAAGAAATTGGAGGAATTATGGCAAGAGATATACCGCTCGAGAAAGTGCGTAACATAGGTATTATGGCGCACATTGATGCAGGCAAAACAACCACCAGCGAACGTATTCTGTACTATACCGGCATTACTCACAAAATCGGAGAAGTGCATGACGGTGCGGCTACGATGGACTGGATGGAACAAGAACAGGAGCGTGGTATTACCATCACTTCGGCTGCCGTATCGGCGCACTGGAACGGACATACCATTAACGTCATCGACACGCCCGGACACGTGGACTTCACCGTAGAAGTGGAAAGAAGCCTTCGCGTATTGGACGGAGCCGTAGCCGTCTTCTGCGGAAGAGGCGGTGTGCAACCCCAAAGCGAAACGGTATGGCGTCAGGCTACGAAGTATCACGTACCCCGTATGGCTTTCGTCAACAAAATGGACTTGGTGGGTGCCGACTTCTATAACGTCGTAAAGATGATTCGGGAGCGTTTGCAAGCTCGTCCCGTATGCGTTACCCTTCCTATCGGTAAAGAAGCCGACCTCGAAGGTATCGTAGACGTGCTCAACATGAAAGCCATCTATTACGATAACGCTACGAAAGGAACCAAATACGAATACAGAGATATCCCCGCCAACATGTTGGATTTGGCACAACAATACCATGCCGACTTGGTGGAAGCTACCGCCGACTTTGACGACGAAATCATGATGAAAGTTCTCGAAGGGGAAGAACCGACTATCGAAGAAGTACAAAAAGCTCTCCGTAAAGCGACTATCGCGCTCGGACTCGTACCCGTTTTCTGCGGAAGTGCTTACAAGAACATCGGTATTCAACGTATGCTCGACGGCGTCATCGACTACTTGCCTTCTCCTCTTGACATTCCTCCGGTGGACGGTGTCAACATGAAAGGCGAAAAGATCGTCCGTCACACCAGCGATACCGAACCCCTTTCCGGTCTTGCCTTTAAGATCGCCAACGATATCTACGGAAAATTGACTTTCTACCGTATTTATTCCGGTGTTCTTACCAAAGGTATGTCGGTTTATAACAGTAACAAAGACAGCAACGAAAGAATCGCAAGAATTATTCGTATGCGTTCTAACGAAAGAATCGATATCGACGAAGCTTATGCGGGCGACATCGTAGCCATCATCGGTTTGAAAAACACGACCACCGGTGAAACCCTCTGCGACGAAAAGAACCCCATCATTTTGGACGAAATGAAGTTCCCCGATCCGGTTATCCGTTTGGCTATCGAACCGAAGACGAAAATCGGTCAGGAAAAAATGAGTCTTGCTCTCCAACGTCTTGCCGAAGAAGATCCTACCTTCCGTACCTACACCGATCAAGAAACCGGTCAGACCATTATCGCCGGTATGGGAGAATTGCACTTGGATATCATCGTAGACAGATTGCTTCGTGAATTCAAAGTGGAAGCCAACATCGGTAAGCCGCAAGTCGCCTATCGTGAAACCATCAAGAAGAAGGCTCGTGCCGAAGGCAAATACGTTCGTCAGAGCGGTGGTAAAGGTCAATACGGACACTGCGTCATTGAAATCGAACCGAACGAACCCGGCAAAGGTATCGAAATCGTCGATGAAATCAAGGGTGGCGTTATTCCGAAGGAATTTATCAAGCCTTGTTGCGAAGGTATGTTGGAAGCTTGTCGCGGCGGCGTGCTGATCGGCTGCGAAATGGTTGACTTAATCATCCACCTCGTCGACGGTAGCTACCATGAAGTCGACTCTTCGGAAATGAGCTTCAAAATCGCCGGCAGTATGGCTATCAAGGAAGCTTGCCGTCAAGCGGACGCCACCATCCTCGAACCTATGATGGACGTACAGGTAGAAGTACCTTCCGACTATTTGGGCGAAGTCATCAACACCGTAACCGGTCGTCGCGGAAATATTCGTGAAATGCTCGACATCGCCGGCAACAAAGCCGTCAACTGCGATATACCGCTTTCCGAAATGTTCGGTTACGCAACCGTCCTCAGAAGCGCAACGCAAGGTCGCGGAACGTACATGATGCAGTTCAAGTGTTATACCGAAGTGCCTTCGAGCGAAAAGAAGCGTTTGATTGAAGGAATGGGCACCAAACAATAAGAAGTAGAGTAAAAATCCCAAAAAGATCTACTTCGGTAGGTCTTTTTTGGATTATTTTACAAAACTACCCAAAATTGCTTGATACTTAGTAAAAAATAGTATATAATTATTCCAAACTCAAAATATTGATTTAATTGGAGGAGATCTAAAATGGCTAAAGCTAAATTTGAAAGAACTAAGCCGCACGTCAATATCGGAACCATCGGTCACGTTGACCATGGCAAGACGACTTTGACCGCCGCTATTACAATGGTTTCCGCAGCTGCAGGTAAAGCTGAAGTTATGCGTTATGACCAAATCGACAAAGCTCCGGAAGAAAAAGCAAGAGGAATCACCATCAACACCGCACACGTAGAGTACGAAACCGAAACCCGTCACTACGCTCACGTTGACTGCCCCGGACACGCTGACTATGTTAAAAACATGATCACCGGTGCCGCACAAATGGACGGTGCCATCCTCGTTGTTGCTTCCACCGACGGACCGATGCCGCAAACTCGTGAACATATCTTGCTTGCTCGTCAGGTAGGTGTTCCGAAGATCGTAGTATTTATGAACAAAGTTGACCAAGTCGACGATCCCGAACTTCTTGACCTCGTAGAAATGGAAATTCGTGAATTGCTCAGTCAATATGAATTCCCGGGCGACGACACCCCGATCATCAAGGGTTCCGCTTTGAAAGCTATCGAAGCTTGTAACGCAGGAAAAGCCGACGGCCCCGATTGCGATTGCATCAGAGAATTGCTTGCTGCCGTAGACAGCTACATTCCCGCTCCCGTACGTGACACCGAAATGCCCTTCCTTATGCCTGTAGAAGACGTCTTCACGATCACCGGTCGTGGAACCGTTGCTACCGGAAGAGTAGAACGTGGTATGGTTAAGATGTCTGACAAAGTCGAAATCGTAGGACTCATGGACAAGCCGAAGGAAACCACCATCACCGGTATCGAAATGTTCCGTAAGCTCCTTGACTTCGCAGAAGCCGGCGATAACGTTGGTTTGCTCCTCAGAGGTATCGAAAGAAAAGATATCGAAAGAGGTCAAGTTATCGCAAAACCCGGAACCATTCATCCGCACACCCACTTCACCAGCCAAGTATACGTCTTGACGAAAGAAGAAGGCGGACGTCATACCCCGTTCTTTAACGGATATCGTCCTCAATTCTATTTCAGAACGACCGACGTTACCGGAACCATCAAGCTTCCCGAAGGAACCGAAATGGTTATGCCCGGTGATAACATTCAAATGGAAATCACCTTGATTACCCCTATCGCTTGCGAAAAGGGACTTCGTTTCGCTATCCGTGAAGGTGGCAGAACGGTAGGTAGTGGTGTTGTCGCTGAAATTATCGAATAATCCGATTAAATTTTACGATACTGCAAAAACAGAATCCGTCCCCGTAAAAAGGGACGGATTTTTTTATACATACTCCGCACTGCGTTGCAACCTGCGCTTCAAAATTGCCCCGATTCTTCTATTGTAATCCGATTGTAATTTTTCTTCTTATTTGTTATAATATCGGCATACGGACGAAAAATCGCCGTCCTACGACAGATTCGGAGGAGAACCCATGCTTTCATTGATTTGGCCGATAGCCATTATCGTCATATCCAACGTTTTTTACCAGATTTGCGCAAAATCGGTTCCGAACGAGATGAACCCTTTTGCTTCCCTTACCGTTACGTACACCATTTCCGCCATCGTATCTTTGATACTCTTCTTTATCGTCAACAAAGGCGGAAATCCCTTCCACGAAGTCGCCAAAACCAATTGGGCACCCTTTGTTCTCGGCATCGTAATCGTAGGTTTGGAAGGTGGCTACATATACGCCTACAAAGCGGGATGGTCGGTCAATACCGTCCCCGTCTTACAAGCCGCCATCTGTGCGATTCTTTTGCTTTTTGTTTCTTTTTTCCTCTACAAAGAAGCACTTTCTTGGAAAAAAATCGTCGGCATCGTCATTTGCCTCATCGGTCTTGTTTTCCTCAATCTAAAATAATCCTCCGCCTCGACTCAAAAAAAGGCACCCCGCACGTTTTCGGTGCAAGGTGCCTGTTTACCCTCCGGAATCCTTCGGAAGGTTTTTATTCGGGTTTTTCTTCGTCGGACGCCACTTCTTTCATGGTCTTGGTAAGAACGTCCTCCGTTTGAGAAGCATCGACGCTAACGGTTTCGGAAGTACAGTCCGTAACACTTTCGGAAATACTGTCGGTAACATTTTCGCAAACCGTAACGGTTTCGCCGGTACCGGCTACGGCGAGTGCCATAGCGTTGGTCATCCCTTCACGAGCGAGTTTTCGCTCGGCGAGTTCGGTACGCACCTTTTCCATTGTTTTCTTATCCAATTTGATAAAGAAGTACGGCAAAATGGTGAACAGACAACCCACACTGGTACCTATGGTGAAAATCCAAAAGAGCCAATCTTTGGTGAAATCGCTTTGCACGACGTTGTCGCCCGATTGGAATTGGATATAGGTAAAGAGCAAACCCGAAAGAATGGGGTTCAAGATGCTAATCGGTGCGGTAACCCACGAGCCGACGAGGTCGGTAGTGGATTCGTTCCGGATGCCGTATTTCCATTCGTAATGATCCCAAATATCGGTGTCAAACATGGTCGTCGCCACACCGCAGACGTACTCGAATACGGCGGCAAAGGCACGCGTTGCAAACAGAACGACAAGGAACCATAATCCCGTACCGTACCCGACGGCAAGCAATATGAGATTGGCGATAATGGTCATAACGTTATAAGCAATAATAATCGCTTTGGAAGACATTTTTTGGAAAATCTTCTTCGACATAAGCAAACTCGCCCACGCAAATAAACCGGCTATACCCCAAATAAAGGTTTGCAAGCTATAAGCACCGTAGCAGTACATAATAACGTAAGCGGAAGCAAGACCGGCTTCATAGTTGAATAAAGAACCGATGTTTCCTATCCAAGTAATCATCTTGTTCTTGTTCTTGAACACCATACCTAAGTTTTTCCAAGGCTTTTCCGCCTGTTGAATCATAACTCTTTCCCGCAGATTTTTGGCGGTAAACAAAGCGGCAAGGGAAAGTAATCCTAAGAAGCACGACAAAATAATAAAGACCAAACGCACGCTGATACCGACTTGCGGTCCGTATTCCACGAATACCGGAATCCAGCTCGGTACGGTAGTGGCTATGATACCCATGGCTTTGGAGATAGAGAAGGCACTTTGCCGCTCCCCTTCGTTTTGTGTAATACATTTGGTAAGACCGTTCCATGCCGTCGTACAAAGACCGTTACTGATACCGTACAGTATGTACGTGGTATACATCCAAATATTGGAGCCCACCCCTTCACCCGAGAACGGGTTCAAGAAGAATAGGATTGCTAACGCGGCGGTAAGCGGTGCGGTGAAGATGAAGTACGGTCGAAAACGTCCCCATTTCGTCTTGGTGGAGTCCTCCAACAAGGAAATAATCGGCCCTTGCACGTATCCGATAATGGTACTGACCGTCATCAGAATACTGAATGCGGCTACGTCGGCGCCCAAACCCATAACCAAAAACATATGAATGAAGTTGGTGCTGGAAATCAGTTGTACGCTTCCGCCTCTGCCGAAGTCACATAATCCGTAAGACCATATCTCTCCGGTCGACATTTTTGCGTCGGTGGATTTCTCGTTCTTTAAGCGATAAAAGAAATCCTTCAGGTTTAATTTCTTTTTTGCCATAGTATTCTCCTTATTCGTCTTTTGTCATCGTATCGGAAGCCACTTCGTCTTTTATCATCGTATCGGAAGCCACTTCGTCTTTTTCCGTTACACTTTTAACGTTTTCGACGATCTCGCCGGAAACCGTTCCGCCCGCCTCCAAAGCAAGTTCCATTGCCGGCGTGACGTCTTCCCGTTGCAGCTTTCTTTCCGCCAATTCTTTATGAACCTTTTCCATCGTCTTTTTATCCAGTTTAATAAAAAGATAAGGGACACACGTAATCAAAGCGTTCAAGGAGCCGCAAATGCAGAACAAATAGAAAAGCCATTTCTTTGTAAAATCGCTTTGCACAATCGAAGAACCTTCCGTTCCTTCCTGAAATTGAATGGTTTTTAATACCCAAGCGAAGATATAAGGATTGGCGATGCTGATCGGGATACCCACCCAACCGCCTACGAGGTCGGTGGTAGACTCGTTACGGATGCCGTACTTCCATTCGTAGTGATCCCAAATATCGGTATCGAATGCCGTTTGCGCAACGGTGCTGACGTACTCGAATACGGCGGCAAGACAACGCGTCGCGAATAAAGCAATAATAAACCCGATACCCTCCCCGAAACCGATAATCATCAAAATAACGTTCGCCGCCACCGTAGAAAGCTGATATAAATAAATAACCTTCTTGTTGGACATCTTATTGAAGACTTTTCCGGCAATCAAAAGGGGAACCCATGCACAGAATCCGGCAAACCCCCAAACCAACGTTTGGATACCGTAGTTTCCGTAGCAATACATAAAAAGGAAAGGCGTGATACCGGAAGCGATATTGCTGAAAACGCTGGAAATCTTATCAATCCACCGGAGCATCATGTTCTTATTCTTAAACACCATACCGATATTTTTCCAAGGCTTTTCGGCGTGTTTAATCATAATACGTTCTTGCAGATTCTTAGCGGTAAGGCAAGCAAAGATACCCAGTGCACCCATGATGACGGACATCACCGCAAAAACGATTTTTAAGGCGGTGCTTTCCGGCATACCGAACCACTCTCCGAAATACTTCGGTGCGTATTCGATTAGGATAGGCATGGCACTGGGGATTACGGTGGAAATGATACTCAAACCTTTTGCAATGGAAAATGCCTTTTGCCGTTCTTCACCGTTTTGCGTGATACACTTCGTCAAGCCACCCCAAGCGGTATTACAAAAACCGCTGCTGATGCCGTACAGAATATAGAAAATATAAACGTACGGAATGGCGGCAGAGCCCGAAAACGGGTTTAAGAAGAAAGCAATACTCAACGCCGCCGTCAAAGGTGCCGTTACGATAAAATACGGTCGAAACCGCCCCCATTTCGACTTAGTGGAGTCTTCCAACAGCGAAATAACCGGCCCCTGACAGTATCCGATGATGACCTGCACCACTTCAAGGGTAGCATACGCCATCGCATCGATACCGAGTACGGTTAAAATAAAAATTTTCAGATAGGAGGAAATTAAATTCGAGCCTCCGCTCTTACCGAAGTCGCACAAACCGTACGACCAAATCTCTTTCGTCGACATTTTTCTTTCCGTCGACTTCTCGGTTTTTAACCGCATTCTAAAATCTTTCAGCCTGTTATTTTTTGCCATTTTTCTTTTTCCTTATTGGGAATGGTAGTATACTTATATAAGTATACCATATAAGAAACCCTTTTGTAAATATCTAAACCCGTTTTCCCTTCGATTTTATAGAGGGTTTCTCCCTCGTCGTGAAATAATTACATAAAAAACCGAATCCCGTTACTTTCGGAATTCGGTTTTTACGTTTGTATTTCGAGAGGGATCTCGGTTTGTTATTCTGCGTAGATTTGTTGCACGACCGCACCGAAACGGTTGCCGAGTGTGATTTGTGCCAAAGCGTCGTAGTGAGCAAGGTCGGGTTTTTCGACCGGTTCGTTTTTGTAGCTCAAATCCAACGTGTCGATATAGTAGTGCATGGACGATTCGTCGGCAAGTCTTTGCTTGGTCGCGTTGATGACTTCGTATTCCTGCCAATACTCGCTGTTACTGATGCCGGCATCGATAAAGGAAATGCCTCTTTCGGGATCGGCATACGACGACAATTCCGAACGAAGGGCGTCAATCATATCCTTTTCGTTTTGATAGTACAACGGAGCCAAAACTTCCGAAGAATCGGATTCTCCCTGCATCCAACACATAGCCCCGATAGAGGCGTCATAATTGCGAGAACGGAGATAGTCCATACATTTTGTCGTAAACGTAATAAACGCACGATACAGCTCGCCTTCCATCCCGTTTTCCTGCGGTGCAAACCATTGCGTACCGAGTACCGAACCGCCCCAAGCGTATTTGATGATAAAAATCGTTTCGTCCGGATAGGCTTGTGCGAGAGAATCGGCAAGTCCCACTTCGGGGCCGTAAAAGCCGTCATAATAACCTTGATTCAGACTTACGCGCGTGAAGGCTCCCGCCGAAGTATTCATGCCGTTATCGTTAAAATAATTGATATAAACAGTATCGTAGCCTTTTTCGTACCGAGCAAATTCTTCCGCCGAAACCTGTTGTTTTAGGTACGGAACACGAGATACCCCCGAGGCATTGGACTGCCCGTTCAATAAAATAACTTTCACTTTTTGGTTTCCTCCGTCGCACAACGTATCCATCATTTTGAAATCTTTTACGACGAAAATTTCAGAAGAAGCTACGGGACGGGTGGCAAGATACACGCACGTCCCTACCATACAAACAACGGCAAGCACGCCCGTAATGACGGCATTGGCGACAAGGTCGCCGCGA
>DCGI01000076.1 GCA_002315475.1 Christensenella sp. UBA1782
CGGTCGCCCCACCCACCCGTCCCACGAGGGTTTTTCTTTCGGCGTGGAAACGTTAGAAAAAAGAAACGTTGTTATTCATGAAGTTACGGTTTCCAAACAAGACTTTTCGGCATCCTTTACCGTACATTTACCCAAGACCGAGAAACCCTGTCCGGTACTAATCGTTTCCAAACTTCGTGACTTCTGCAGGCGTGTGGTCGTACCGTATGCGGAGGCACTTCGTCGCGGATATGGGATAGCCACCTTCTCGTTGGACGATGTTTCGGACGAAATTTTGGGCAACGGTCGCCTGCTTTCTCTGCTTGCGCCCGAAGACCGTTCTTCGTGCGGCAGTATAAGCGTATGGGCGTTTTTTATTTCCCTAATCGTCGATTATTTGTACACCCTTCCCGTCGACAAAACGAAAATCGGCGTTGCGGGACACTCTCGCGGCGGTAAAGTCGCCTTATGGGCGGGAGCCACCGACCGACGCATTTCCTTTGTGTTTTCCAACAATTCCGGCTGTTCGGGAGCGGCTTTGGCACGAGGAAACACCGGAGAGAAGCTCGCCGACATCCAAAAGAATTTTCCCTATTGGTTTAGTTCCGCTTATAGAAAATATATCGGAAAAGAAAACGCTTTACCCGTTGACTTTCATGAGCTGACGGCTTTGCAAGCACCTCGTCTCGTGTACATAACTTCTTCCACGCGCGACGGGTGGGCTTGTCCCAAAAACGAATTCCTTTCGGCTTGGGAAGGAAGTGCCGTTTATCGAGAAGTATTCGGCATCGAAGGGTTGGTTGCCGACAATCCTCCCAAAAAGGAAAAATCCTACCGACAAGGCGCAATCGGATACCATATAAAAAGGGACGTTCATTCCTTACGGGAGGTTGATTGGCAACGTGTTTTTGCATTTTTGAAAAGCAAGGGTTGGGAAAGTTGATTTCTTATCTGACTTTCCCCTTAGAAACGTTATTATCAGAAGGCGAAGAGTGGTATAAAAATGATAGACGCATTTGACTACAAAGAACCGTCCTGTCCCCTTTGCGGCGGGGAGGACTTTTATTATCCCGACCGAGAAAAGCCGTTGGACACCATTCCCATACGCTCCGTTATCGACAAACTGAACGGCGTTTTTGCCAAAAACGATTTGGAACAGGCGGAGAAAATTTTAGAGTATTGGCTCGGCGAAGCAAAAGTATTGCGGGACAAACGGGGCGAATTGGAAATCCGAAGCGAACAGATGGGTTTGTTCCGCAAAACGAACAACCGAGATAAAGGCTTGGAAAGCGTGGAAGAAGGGATACGTTTGGTACGCCTTCTACGCTTGGACGATACCGTATCGGGCGCAACCGTTCTCTTAAACGCCGCCACGACCTATAAGGCGTTCGGCTTTGCTGAAAAAGGAATCCCTCTGTATGAAGAAGCCGAAAAAACTTATAACGGACGCCTCGAAAAGAACGATTCTCTTTTTGCCGGACTGTATAACAATATGGCTCTCGCTTTGTCCGACGTAGGCAAAACAGCGGAAGCCGAAGACGCCTATAAAAAAGCTATCTCGATACTGTCCCTGCATCAAAATCGAGAAAACGACATCGCCGTTTCTTACCTGAATCTCGCCCACCTTTTCGATGAAAACAACAGACAGGAAGAAGCCTACGTCATGGTGGAAAAAGCTATCGAATACTTGAATACGCCCACCTTACCGCACGACGGCTATCACGCTTTCGTCTTATCCAAATGTATCCCTTCTTTGGATTATTTCGGATACTTCTTCGCCAAAACCAATTTTGAAAAAAGGATGAATACTATCTATGAAAGGACTTGAATTATCGAAACGATACTTTGAAACATACGGGCAAGAACTCTTAAATAAGTTTCCCGAAATAGCAAGTTCGGTTACCGTAGGTCTCGTAGGAGAGGGTTCGGAGTGTTACGGTTTCGATGACGAAATTTCGCAGGATCACGACTTTGAACCGGCTTTTTGCATTTGGCTCGACAAAGAAAAAGAAGAAGAATTCGGCTTTCGTTTAGAACGGGCGTACGCCAAACTTCCCAAAGAGTTTTTGGGCTATACGCGGCAAAGGTTGTCCCCTTGCGGCGGCAATCGGCACGGTCTGCTTTTGACCGAAGATTTTTATGAAAAATTCTTGGGACAAGGCAGTCTCCCCGAGTCGAATATTGACTGGTTCCGCATTCCTTCCTATGCGTTAAGCGAAGCGACGAACGGACAAATCTTTCAAGAAGGAACGGGAAAATTCATGCAGATGCGAAAGGTTCTTTTGCAAGGATACCCCGAAGACGTGCGACTAAAAAAGATTTCGGCTTCCCTCGCCCTCATGCAACAAGCGGGAAAATACAATTACCCCCGTTGTTTGAAACATAACGAAACGGGCGCGGCGCAACTCGCTTTATACGAATTCGTCAACAACGCTTTACAGGCGTGCTTCCTTTTGAACCACTCGTATTGCCCTTTCTACAAATGGGCGTTTCGTACCATGCGTTCTCTTCCCGTTCTGTCCGAAACGGAATTACCTCTTACCTACCTTATCGAAAACCCGAACGCGCAAGGGAACATCGACTACAAAATCGGCATAATCGAAGATATTTCCACCTTGATTCTGAACGAAGTAAAACGACAGGGTATCACTTCGGCAAGCTGTAACAACTTGGACACCCACGCCTATTCGATTGCCGACAAAATCAAAGATCCGTTTTTACGAAACCTTCATATTTTACAAAACTAAAATAGATTTTCGTCTTTTCCGACCTATATCGAATTTCGTCTTTCGTATATATACTCAAAATATCCGCTTCCGTCGGCTCTGCCGACGCTTTGGGAGGCGGGGGACGGGGGGAGAAACCTTTCGCAAAAGGTTCCTCCCCCTTTTCTGTTTTTGTATCTTGCTTTTTTGCTTTTTTTATGGTAAAATATTATTATTCTAATACTATTGGAGTAAGGATTATGAAAGATTTTATGTCAGACGGTTTTTTACTGACAAGCGATACGGCGAAACGCATCTACGACACGGTAAAAGACCTTCCTATTTTTGACTACCACTGCCATCTCAGTCCGGAAGAAATCGTAGAAGATAAAAAGTTCTATAATTTGACCGAGCTATGGCTCTTGGGCGACCACTACAAGTGGCGCGTCATGCGAAACTACGGCATCGACGAGAATCTCATTACGGGCAACGCTCCCGCCTACGATAAGTTTTTTGCCTTTGCCACCGCTCTCGCCCGCTTTCCCGGAAATCCGGTCTATCACTGGGCGCATTTGGAATTAAAAAAATATTTCGGTATTACCACCCCTCTTTCCGAAAAGACAGCCGAGACCATTTGGAAAATCACCGAAAAAATGATGGCTTCGGGCGAATACTCCGCTCGAAACCTTATCGTCCGTTCTCACGTGGATACCGTCGTCACGACCGACGATCCGACCAGCGACTTACGGAGTCACGAAAAACTGGTCGCCGAACATTTGCCGTTTGCCGTTCTCCCCTCTTTCCGTCCCGATAATGCCATCAATATCGAAAAAGACGGATTTCGGGATTATATCGCCAAATTCGGCTCCGTTTCCGACTTTTCGTCTTTATGTAAAGCCTTAGAAGACCGATTGGTTTTCTTTATTCAACACGGATGCGTGGCAACCGATATGTCGTTCAGCAATTTCCCGAAGGCAAAAGGGGATCTTGACGTCGCCTGTGCCGCCTTACAAAAAGTTTTAGCGGGACAAAAAATTTCCGAGGAAGAACAAAACGAATACAAGTACTGTTTGGTGCGGGAACTGGGAAAACTGTTTTCAAAATACAATATGGTCATGCAGATTCACACCGGCGTCTTACGAAATCAAAATTCGGTGCGTTTTGCCGCAATCGGAGCCGATTGCGGCATTGACAGCGTCGGAAACGCCCTCGATATAGAAGCAGGAGGCAAACTTTTCGACGACATTGAGCGTGCGTGCGGATTACCGAAGACCATCGTTTACACGCTGAATCCCAATTCTTATTATCCCCTCGCTACCATGATCGGCGACTTTGCCGGTTCGATTGCCGGAAAGATGCAACTGGGTGCGGCGTGGTGGTTTATGGATCATCGCGACGGCATCAAAGAACAACTCAAAATCTTTGCCGACACTGCGGGTTTGGGACTGTTTAACGGAATGTTGACCGATTCGAGAAGTTTCGTTTCTTACGCGCGACACGACTATTTCCGTCGCATACTCTGTTCCGTACTCGGCAAATGGGTGGAAGAAGGCGAATATCCGAACGATATGTCGACTTTAACCGAAATCGCCGCAGGTATTTCTTTCTACAATGCAAAAAAATTTTTTACGAGGTAAATAGACTATGAAAATGACATTCCGTTGGTACGGAGAAAACGACTCCATCAGCTTGGAAAAAATCCGTCAAATCCCCAACATGTACAGTGTGGTTACCGCCGTATACGACGTTCCCGTCGGAGAAGTGTGGCCACAGGAAAACATCGACCGTTTGAAAACCCTTTGCGAAGAAAAAGGTTTGAAAATGGAAGTAATCGAAAGCGTTCCCGTACACGAAGACATTAAACTCGGTCTTCCTACGCGGGATAAGTACATCGCCGCCTATCAAGAGAACATTCGCCGTTTGGGAAAAGCGGGGGTAAAGTGTATCTGCTACAACTTTATGCCCGTATTCGACTGGACCAGAACGCAACTGGATAAAGTCGGCTTCGACGGTAGTAATTCTTTGGTATACTATGCCGATCAAATCGCCAAGATGAACCCTCTCGACGGTTCCCTTTCCTTACCGGGATGGGACTCCAGCTACAAGAAAGAGGACTTAAAAAAGCTTTTTGAACAGTATGCAAACGTCAACGAAGAAAAACTTTTTGAAAACTTAGAATACTTCCTCAAGGCGATTATCCCCGTAGCGGAAGAAGCCGGTATCAATATGGCGATTCATCCGGACGATCCGCCATGGCCGATTTTCGGACTGCCCCGTATCATCACCAACGAAAAGAATATCGACCGTTTCTTGCGTCTCGTGGACAGCCCCAATAACGGTCTTACCTTCTGCGTAGGCAGTTTAGGGGCAGACAAAAATAACGATATGGTCGCAATGGTGCGAAAGTACGCTAAAATGGGACGGATTCATTTCATGCACATCCGCAATATCAAATTGACGGAAAACGGCTTTGAAGAAACCGCTCACGATCAAAAGTACGGTTCCATGGATATCATCGGCATCATTCAGGCTCTTGCCGAAGAAGGTTTTGACGGATATTGCCGTCCCGATCACGGAAGAATGATTTGGGGGGAAACGGGAAAACCCGGTTACGGATTGTTTGACAGAGCACTCGGTGCTTGTTATATTAACGGCGTATGGGAAACCTGCGTAGCAAATTTGAAAAAATAAGGAGATACAGTATGTCTAAATTTGTATTGGATTTAACCGATAAGGTTGTCGTTATTACGGGGGCTGGCGGCGTCATTTGCGGCGGTATCGCTACCGAGCTCGCTACCTCGGGGGCGAAGTTCGCCCTCCTCGACTTGAACGTAGACGCGGCTCAAGTAATTGCCGACGCTATTACCGAAAAGGGTGGCGTAGCAAAGGCGTACAAAGCCAACGTTCTGGATCGTGCTTCTTTACAAGAAGTTCGGGACGAAGTGGTCAAAGATTTCGGTACCTGCGATATTCTCATCAACGGTGCCGGCGGAAACAATCCGAGAGCGACGACCGAAAACGAAGTTTGCGAACCCGGTAAAATTTATGAAAAAGACTTTTTCTCTCTCGACGAGAGCGGCGTTCGGTTCGTATTCGACCTCAACTATATCGGTGCTTTTCTGCCCACACAGGTTTTTGCCAAAGATATGATCGGCAAAGAAGGATGCAGCATTTTGAATATTTCTTCTATGAATGCCTTTACCCCTCTTACCAAGATACCCGCATACAGTGCCGCAAAAGCCGCTATCAGTAACTTTACCGAGTGGCTCGCCGTTCACTTTGCGCCCTGCGGTATTCGTGTAAACGCCATTGCTCCCGGTTTCTTCGTCGGCAAGCAAAACAGAGGACTTTTATTCAATCCCGACGGAACGCCCACCGCTCGTACCGGTAAAATTTTGGCGGGAACGCCTATGAACCGTTTCGGCGAAATACCCGAGTTGTTCGGTGCGGTCAAACTCCTCCTCAGCAGTGAAGACGCCGGTTTTATTACCGGTGTGGTTCTTCCCGTTGACGGCGGTTTCCATGCGTATTGCGGAGTGTAATTATGGATTATTCTTTCTTACAAAATCACAAAATCGTTCCCGTCGTGGTACTCAACAAGGTAGAAGATACCCTTCCTACCTTGCAAGCCATGAGTAAAGGAGGTATCAAGGTCGCAGAAATCACCTTCCGTACGGCTTGTGCGGCAGAAGCCATTCGATTGGCTTCCGAAAAATGTACCGATATGCTCATCGGAGCGGGAACCGTCATCAACGCCGCACAATGTCGTGCCGCCGTCGATGCGGGTGCGAAATTTATCGTTTCGCCCGGTTTCGACCAAGGGGTGTTTGACGTTTGCACCGAAAAGGACGTTCCTTATCTCGCCGGTGTGGTAACCCCTACCGAAATCATGAACGCCATCGCACACGGATTGACGGTTTTGAAGTTTTTCCCTGCCGGCGTATTCGGTGGCGTCAAAGCCATGAAAGCCATGGCATCGGCTTTCCCCGGTATCAAGTTTTTACCGACGGGCGGTGTGGACGAAAGTAACGTCAAAGAGTTTTTGAGTCAAAAATTCGTTGCCGCCGTCGGCGGTAGTTGGATTCTGAAAGGAAGCTACGACGAAATCGAAGCCGCTTGTCGCAAAGCATTACAAATCATTAACGAATAAGGAGTAACTATGGCAAAAGCTATTATTTCCGGATTTTATGACGAAGTAACCGGAAACTTCAACGAACAAATCGCCCTTGCAAAATCCTTCGGTGAAAACTACGTTTGTCCCCGAACGGTCAACGGCAAGGTTATCGCCGCTTACACCGCCGAAGAATTTCAAGAAAAGATTCTTCCCATTCTGCAAAAAGAGGATATTCGCTTTTCTTCGCTCGGTTCTCCCATCGGAAAAGTAAAAATCGACGACGAAGAAGGCTTCGCCAAGCAAAAGAAACAGCTTGCCGAGTTGGTAAAAATCGCTCAAATGACCGGTACGAAATATATTCGTGCGTTTTCTTTCTTCTACGGCGACAAAAATCCCGAAGACTGTTTTGAAAAAGTGGTCGCCCGCACCCGAGAGTTCTTAGCCATCGTCAAGGGAAGCGGCGTCAAGTTGATGCACGAAAACGAAAAAGCCATTTATGGCGACACCCCCGAAAGAGTCTTAAAACTCTACCAAGCCATAAACGATCCCGATTTCGTGCTTTGCTACGACGCCAGTAACTTCATTCAATGCGGCGTCGACGCCAAAGTCGCCTTCGATATGCTCAAAGACTACGTCGTTTATTACCATATCAAGGATTGCTCCAAGTTCGGCGTGGAAGTCCCCGTCGGGACGGGCGAAGGGTACTATCCTTATATTCTGTCGCAACTGCAAGAAAGAAACTACGACGGCTTTATGACGCTCGAACCGCATACCATGAAGTACGCCTTGTTAAAACCCGTCGTTTATTTCGTGCCGTTCGTCAAACTCTTTATGCTGAAATACTTCAAAGCTTTCCGCAAAATCGACAAAGATATGAACGTAAGCTTTTTCAAGATCGTTTCTACCAAACAGGTTTTCCTTTGGCAATATAATAACCTCGTCGCATTGCTCCGTAACGCCGGTTTTGAATTGACCGAAACCGAAGTCAAAGCCGAAGATATACAGGTATCCGTCGGCTCCGACGATTCTAAGAAAACGTATAAATTTTAAGAATGGAGGTATTCGGGGAAGGAAACCTTTTTAGACAAAAAGGTTTCCTTCCCCGTACCC
>DCGI01000011.1:0-16999 GCA_002315475.1 Christensenella sp. UBA1782
CCGCCCACCCCATCCGCAGCGGGTACGATTTTAACGGTTGGGATACCGAGTTTACCAAGCTCAACGAGAGCGTTACCGTCCGAGCCACCTATTTGAAAAAAGTTACCGTTCGGTTTGAGGATTACGACGGTTCCCTTCTCAAAGAGGATACCGTTCACGAAGGGGAAAACGCCACGCCGCCGAGCAATCCGCAACGTACGGGATACAACTTCCTTTCGTGGAATAAAAGCTATCAAAAGGTTACCGCCGACTGTACGATAACGGCGACCTATGAAATACTGCATTTTCAAGTTTCGTTTACCGATGACGAAGGAAAAGTACTCCAAACTTTTGATTCCGTTGCATACGGCTCCACCGTAGAACCGAATACACCCGAAAAAGAAGGGTATACTTTCGTCCGCTGGGATACCGATTTTTCTTCGGTTGTTTCCGACCTTACCGTAAAAGCCGTATTCGAGCAGAATCAAATCTGCGTACATTCGCAGAACGGATACGTGATAGCGGACGGCTATTTATATAAGTACTGTTCCAAGTGCCAAAAAGGATATGAAAAAGTCATCGTTTCCGACAAGTGGAAGGACGATACCGTCAGTCAGATCCTCAGCGATTTTCCGTACGAATTGACGCTCGTCGATCCGACGATCGGCGGTTCTACGTTGGAAGAATTCGACCTGAACGTCGACGGCGAAATCGAAATAGAAATACTGTGCGGGGGATATGCGGGCAAGCTGACCGTTCGCTATCTTTCCGAGTAATACTACTAAAAAAACAAGGAGACATTATGAGAAAATTTATTGCCATCGGGGAAGCTCTGATCGACATGATTCCATGCGAGAAGGGTGTAAAATTAAAGGAAGTTCTTTCGTTCGAAAGGGTGTGCGGAGGGGCACCGACCAACGTTGCCTGCGCATACGCCATGCTCGGCGGGGACGCACGCGTTTTGACCATGCTCGGAGAAGACGCCTTCGGGGATTATTTGGTGGATACCATGCGGGACAGAGGCATCGACACCTCGTTGGTTCTGCGTACCGACAAAGCGAATACCGCCCTCGCTTTCGTCAGTTTGGATAAAAACGGCAATCGGGATTTTTCCTTTTACCGAAATCCCAGTGCCGATATGTTGCTTCGTGCGGAAGATTTGCAGGAAGGGTGGTTCGATAAAAACGTTCTGCATTTTTGCTCGGTCGACCTCGTCGACTGTCCGATGAAGGAAGCCCATCGAAAAGCCATCGAAATCACCCGAAAGAAAGGGGGTATCGTCAGTTTCGATCCCAACCTTCGGTTTCCCCTTTGGAAAGACCACGATGCCTTGAAAAAGACGGTATTGGAGTTCTGCGCCTATGCCGACGTCATCAAGGTCAGCGACGACGAGATTTCTTTCCTTGCGGGAACCAACGATCCCGACGAAGCCGCGAAGTTCTTCTTAAACTTCGGAGCCAAACTCGTTTTCGTTACGCTCGGCAAAGACGGAGCCGTCCTCTACGGTAACGGACGCAAATGCGCCTTCGGAGGTTATCCCGCCGAAGCGGTGGATACGACGGGTGCCGGGGATATTTTTATCGGAACCGCTCTCGCTTGTCTGGAAAAAACGGGCGTCAACCTTGCCGAAATCACCGAAACCCAAATGGAAACCGTCCTAAAAACGTCTTGCTATGCCAGTTCCCTTTCGGTGCGGTGCAAAGGTGCCACCTACGACAAGAACGCCTTTTTGGAAAAATTCCCTTTCATGCGATAAGAAAGCTAAGAACATTTTTTAATAAGCATAAAAATAGCGACCTCATGACGGGGTCGCTATTGTGTTTATAAAATAGGTTTTTATTATTACAAGGTTTTAAGTCTTTGTAGGAGAGGCTTTAATTCTTTTTTATATTGAAAATATTTCACCGAACGAATGGTTGTGACCACAATACTAATCGGAGATACGATAAGGCATAATAGTACCTTCACGGAGTTGGGATTATCGGAGCCAAATGTAAGATATTGCGAAATACTAAATTTTTTCCCCCCAATCTCAATAAAATTATTAAAAAGCGTAAACACTTCTTCCTCGAGATCACAAAATTCATCGCTGCAATTGATTTGGAGTAAATTTCTCGTAAAATCAGTATAACTGCCTCTGGTTTTTTTCCAACCGAATTTTTTTAGAAGCGTACGATATTCTCTGAATAGTGCACCACCACCACGATAATAATTGTCCTTAAGTATGCTAAAAGACTTGTCACTCATGTACGAATACGGCTCTCTATAAATATCGATTGTTTGTGTGTTTTCCTCGACTTCTCTCCGGTCGTCTGCCATTGCGTTAATACTTTGTTTCATTTTTTTCTTCTTCTCCTTCTTTTAGATATATAGATTATTTCGGAAAAGCATCTGCTTACCCTACTTCTATTATAATAACAATTTTTGTTACTGTCAAGTATTTCTTAGAAAAAAAGTTTACAATCTAATTGTGGAATTTAAAAAAAGATTGCGTGAATTGCGTTTGGAAAAAGGTGAATCGCAACAACAAATAGGAGAAATCGTCGGCGCTTCTAAAATGGGTGTATCGCATTGGGAAAGCGGCCATAGCGAACCGAGCATCGAACAGCTCAAACTATTGGCTAACCATTTTAACGTTACTATAGATTATTTGGTCGGAAAAAGCGATATTTTTTAAGCAATTCGTTTTAACAATAAACTTATCAAAAAAACCGAATCTCGATAGCAGAGGTTCGGTTTTTTCAGTACGTGCGTTTTGAATTTTCCAAGAGAGTTTACGAGAGTTTGTTAAAAACGTCGTCGGCGCAACCTACCGTTTCGGGAACGGAGGAGTCGGCGATAACCATTTCGTAATAACATCCTCTTTGCGCCTTGATTTCGGCATCGCTCATGCGGGCGGTCGGGACGGTAAAACCGTCCACCGTCGGGGCGTCGTAGACCAAGGAGAAGAAATACCATTCTCGCATGGGATTATGTCCGTCCATCCAAACGGTCGGGACGTTGACGTTTTGGAAATACGGTCGAATCAACACGACGGGACAGAGGGACAGAATCTCGTTGGCATAGGCACTGCCCGTCCCGACGAAGGCTTTTTGCTCGGTGTCGAAACGCAGGGAGCCTAAGCCTTCGACGTTAAAGAACGGTACGGTATAGCCTTCGTTTATGTAGAATTCTACGGCGGTGTCGTAGTGCTCGACAAGCAGGTGCAAGGCGGTGTAATAGTTTCCTTCGGTGCAGAAGGGGTAACCCGACCAAGCGATGGTACCGTCTTTGCCGTCCATGGTATAACTGTCCAATAAAGCGATGCGGTTCGAGGTGAGCGCAAGGGGAAGTTGTCCGTCGTCGGCGACCAATTTTAAGAGGGTGGAACCCGCTACGCAAAGCATACCGCCCATAGAGTGCGCCACGAATCGAACGTCTTTGTTTGCGGTTTGGTAAGAGGGAAAAACCGACGTCAGAGCCTTCGTCATGCGGCAGTACTCGGCAACGAACCATTCGGCAACGGAACCGTTTATCGCATCGACGGGAGAGGTGGAGTGAGAATTCCCGTTTTCATCGGTATAGGCTGCGTAAACGCCGTTTTCGGTAGACCAAATCTGCTTTGATACAACGTTTGGCGTGACGACAAGATCCAAAAAAGTACCGCCGTAATAGTCGGCAAACATTTCCCAGTGGAAGGTAAAAACGTTATAGCCGTTATCATAAAAAAGCTTGCCGAGATCGTAGCCCGTTTCTTCGTCCGCACCTTGAAAGTAGGCGATGTCGTCGGCGGTATAGGTCGGATCGTTTTTATGCTCCCTCCGTTCGGCGGTCAGGCAGGTAGAACCCATCCCGACGTTACGGCGTCTGCCGTCGTCGACTTGTAAACCGTTAAAGAGGACGACGACGCCTTTGTTCGGATCGAAAGAAGCGGCGAGATTTTCCGCCGTCGGCAGACATTCTTTCTCTTCGTAATCCCCGTCTTCCAAAACGTACTCGGGGGTAAAGCGAAGTCCTTGCCGCGCCAAACTCGGGAAGTCGTCGAGGTTCAGAAAAACTTCTTCGGCGTAGTTCCGGTATTCTTCGGCGTCCAACGCCGTCGGTTCCCGAACGGGGAGTTCGGGTTCTCGGCAGGCACTTAGGCAGAAAGGAAGAACGAGGGTGGCAATTAAAACGCAGATTACATATTTTTTCATCATGGCTTCATGATAGCATGTTTTTCTCCGTTTGGCAAGGGTGTTTTCGGTGTGAAAATCGGTTCGTACGGCGTTTTGGAGCCTGAACGGAAAATAATAAAAAATGGTATTGACTTATATCCTATAACTATGTTATAATTTATAAAGATTCTTAAAATAGGAGATTTGTTCAAATGAATGCGAAAAAAGCATACCAAAAGCAAAATATTTTTCGTGTATTGAAGATTCTTTCCTATCTTGCAGGGTATCCTCTCTGTATGGTACTTTTGCTCCAAGCCGCCTATGCGAGCGGATTCGGGACGAAAGGGTATGCCGTGGAGATACTGTTGGGTGCCTGGGTTTTGGTAACCGTCGTGCAGATAGTGATGACCTTGATTACGAAAAGTTTTTCGGCAAGAGCCGTCAGCGTGTCGCTGGTCAGTATCGTTTTACTACTGGGATTCTCGGTGTATTTCGACGTGACGGGGCCGAAGCAGTTACAGAGCATTGCCGAGTCGTACGTTCGGGACTATAAGCAACTGGGCGAAGGGGATACCGTCACTTTGCAAGAAGAAGACGGCTATTACGTCGCCGAAGTGCTTTTGGAGGGAGAGGAAGAAACCTTTACCGTCAAGACCGATATTTACACCTACGACAAGTGCCTTGCCGAAATCAAACCTTGGTCGGGCGGTGGCAGTATTGCCGGAAGCATAGGCTCTTTGGAAGGTCGGTTCTGCAGCGTATACAATATCGGCGGTTCGAGCAGAGGTTCGGACAATACCGACGGTTCCGAAGTCGGCCCCGCTCGTGAAAAACGGGACGGCAGCGGAGAGCTTGAGTATTGGTTCGGCGAAACGGGTGACGTTTACAGCGAAAACGGTTTGTATAACGACGCCTACATTCCCGGCACGAATCAAGCCATAGAAATTCTTTTGACCATTTATCATACGCAAGCCCAATACAAAGAGATGGGTAAGGACGCCGACGAAGAGTTGGAAAAAGCCTTGCTCGAAGTGGAAAGCAGTCGCGAATGGTTGGACTACGTCGCTTCCGAAGAATATCAATCGGTTTACGGCGAAGGCGGCACCGCCTATAAGTACATGTTGACCGAAGAAAGAATGGACGACTTACTCGCCGCATTGATTCCCGGTATTTTCGAAGCGGAATCCATAAGCGATTTGCTCGGTATAGCTACCACGTTCTCGGGTAGTATTCAGACGTACGTCGACGCCTTCAAACAGGTTAAGAGCGTAGACGATGCCATTGCCGCTTTGGGGACGCTCGGACTTTCCGTCGATAAACAACAGATTATGGATCTCGTCAACAGCCTTGCGTGGTATCAAATGCCTTCCGTTCTCCCGAAGATGTACTTCATCGAGGACGACGACTTGCGTACCTATGCTTATGCAAAATACTATGCCGAAGATCATGGCGCAACGGTGGGCAGCGTTTTGTATGCCGAAGACCAAGAAAACGGCAAAATCGGAAAAATCACCATGAGTGACAGCGGCGTATCCATAAAAGATAACGCCTTTTCCGAAGAAGATATGTATAAAATTCGTGCCAACCGTTTGTACGGAAACTTCTTCCAAAAGATGCTCGCAAGAAGATATGCGTATTACTTTGCCGCATTTACCGCTCTTGCTTTCCTGTTTGCTTACTTCTTCGGATATAAGCAATGGATGAATGCCGTTATCGTTAAGAAAGCGGCGGGTATTCCGGTGAAGAGATAAGGAGGCGTACCATGAAAGTATTTAAAGCGATTTTACGAGTTCTTTTGCACCTGATTGCCTATCCCGCAATGGTCGCATTGATTCTTTATTTGAACTGGGACATTATCGACGGACAATTCGTCAATTACGGTATTTTTACTTTGGTAGGCGTTTTGATTGCCGCCGTCATGATGCTCGTGTTCTACATTTTCTATCCGATTATTACGCGGAAGAAATCCAAAAAGTCCAAACTGTGCCAAACGGTTTGCGTCATTTTGATTCCCGTTCTTTCCCTTGCCGGTTTGTGGGCGGGTTGTGACAGATACCTCCCCGATTTTATTTCCGACGCCACTTCGGGCACTATCAGCTATGAAGACCTCGCCGAAAATAATTGGAAAACGAGAGCGCAAGTCAACGCCGACCTTATTAACGATTTCATCGCCATGAACGTACAAATCGGTACCTTGCCCTTCCCTATAGGTATGGAAGAAGAAGAGGAAGTCATTCAGTATTATCAAACCGTCGGTTTGGATACCGAAATCGAAGTCCTCGTGGAAGAAGAGTGTCCTTATAAGACCATTAACGAACTTCTCGCCATCCAATATCAATCCATTGACGGTAACGGCTATACGGCGTTTACCGATCCGTGGATCGGCTTTGCCAACGGCGGCAGATTGACGATTCCTTGCTTGATTCACTTGATTTTGGATAAGAGAACGGTCAACCCGAAAAAAGTCGATTTGGAGTCCCCCGCCGTACAGTATACCGAAAACGACGACGGGACGATCACCGTCGATCAAGTTTTGTTTGCCACCTATGACGAAGAAAACGGTTTATATCTTGCCGATTGGCAATGGACGGTTTTGGATATGACGGGTGAAAATACCGAGCTTGCTTTGGGCGATACGTTGAAAGGCGTCAAAGTGTTGGGAGAAATGACGATTTTCGACTTGATTCAAATGGTATACGGCTTGAACGACGATTTGATCCCGAACGTTTTGAACGACGTTTCCATGATTATTGCGGACGAAGACATCGCCGGATCGGAAATCTATATCCAATACGATTCCGAAACGGGCAATTTGGCTCTCGTCCCCGCCAACACCGCTCGCGGCGTGCATGGCTATATGAAGATGGCTTGGCTCGACAGTAACGGTCTTATTTACGCACTCGTGACCTTGTTCAGCGTGCGGAACGTCTTTATCGCATTTGCCGGTTGGATTGCCTTCATCATGTTGCTCGATGCCGGTTTGCGTGGCGTTTGCAAAGACGAAAAGCAAAGAAGAAAGAAGTATCTTGCCCAACTCGACGCCGCCGTAAAACCGCAAGCACCGGTAGAACCGGAAGAGGAAGAAGAGAGAGTCGCCATTCCCGTTACGCCCGCTCCGTTAAGCGGATGCAAAGTATCCAATTCCCTCTCCGATATTCAAAGAATGAATCGTGAACGTATCGAAAGACAAATTGCGCAAGATCCCTACGGAAACGTCTACAGAGGCTATAACGTCAGAGATTTCTACAGATAATCTTCGGTTCAAACCTTATTTGTAACGACAAAAACGCTCCGAATTTTCGGAGCGTTTTTTTGCTTTCGTTCTCGTTGGCTTGTTGCTTGCCGGTATGCGTCGGTATTGCGTCAAAACGAAAGGAGTGGCGTTTTGCCGGTGTAATTCTTAAAAGAGTTTCTTTCCTATCCAGCGAACGTTAATAATCGTTTTGTCGGCACTTCTGTAAAAGATTTCCGCTCCGGAGACTTAATAAATAACGTAGTCTATCAGCAAGTCTTTTGCGGCGGAAAAATCTTGTGCGGCAGGAAGAAAAGCGCAGGTAAGGTGGTCGTTTTCGTGGGCTCGGGTGACGGCGGTTTGGGAGAGAGCGGTGAGGGGTGCGGCGAGATTATAGCCGGTTTTCGTGACGACGAAACTTCGGAACGGAGTTTGTGCGATGCAGAAATACAGGCATTTTTTCGAAAGAACGCAGCAACGCTCCAATTTTTTGTAGTCGGCGGAGAAAAAAGCGAAGCGAGAAGGGGCTTTCTGCAAGCAATATGCAAGGAAATTTTCGATTTCCGCCTCGGGTAGGGTATCTATATCCAAAAAAACCGTTTTGGCGAAAAATTGCGTAAAAAGGTCTTCGGCGGTATAGGAAGAAAGGAGGTTGCCGCAAATCCATGCGCCGTCGTTATAATATACCGACGTATAAACGCCGTCCCCTTCGGCAGGCGTCCAAGAGGACGGATTTTCGGTACGTCGAATGACTTGCGTACGGGAATAAGCGTCGAAATTCCGCGTGGTAACGCTGCGGACTTGCAAAACCGCTAAAAATACCCATATTCCCGTCAGAACGATGAATAAAAGAACAGCCGTAATCGTGACGGCTGTTCTCGTTTTTTTGGAAAAAGTCCTTTTCACGTTCGTTAGCGGACAATACCGAAATTATTGACGACGCATTGATATGCGGCGTCTACGATTTCGACGGAAATCGTTTTGGTAGAACGTGAAAGAAAATCATACCGTACCGAAGTCGAGTCGGAGAAGTGATAACGGCAGGCGGCGGGCAGATGCACTTCTACGGTGTACGTTCCGACGGTGTCCACTACGGCTTCATAATAACCGTTGACTCCGGTGGTGGTTTGCGAAACGACGTTGCCTTCGGCATCTTTCACGATTACGACGGCACCGGCAAAGTGGTATTGCAACATTTCGTCGAAAATGCCGTTCTCGTTGTTGTCGACGTAAACGAATCCGGCAATTTTGGACTTGCTTTGTATATATTCTTCCGCAACGGGACCGTAACCCGGTTCTCCGCTATCGTTGTGTTCGTGATTGTATTCGTAACAGAAAGAAGTTACGATGTCGTCATCGACGTTTTCTTTGGTGTTGTTCAGATTGACGGTATATTTTACGTTATAACGGGCGAACGATAAATCATAAGGCATTTTGAAGCAGAAAGCGGGTTCTTGCGTTAAGGTGGCGTTGGCATCGTATAACATGGTGTCGGTGTAGTATTCGGTAAACCAATCCCAACCGTAGTTGTGGAGGTTATCGAGGAAGTTTGTGAAGAGGTCGGTCGTCTTCGACTCTTCGGCTACGTTGACGTAAATAATGTTATTCATGAATTTCCAATAAGAATCGGAAATATCCTGATTTACGTAAGAAAGGGTGGAAAGGTAGGCAACCGATTGCGAAATGCGGAAGAAACGGATGGTGATGCCCAATTCCCGAGCAACCACCGAAGTTTGATAAGCTACTTCCAAAATATTGCCGTTTATCGGGGTGGCGTTGCCGAGCCAAGCAATGGTTTTGAAGGATTCGCACGCCATCAAATACGGATCGAGCATGGTAATCATATTCGGGAGCATATAGGCGGGTATCAAACCGCTACGGTAGGCGGTGGTCAAAAGGCTCAGCGAAGCAATCGTCATCATGGCACCGTAAGAGTGCCCGAAAATGTGGGTGACGGCACCCGAATAGTTCGGGAAATGGCTGAATAAGTCGTAATAATAAGCCCCAAAAATTTCGGCGCAGGAAACGTTACAGAAGTCGTCGTTATGCCAGTTTTCGTCTTCGTCTTCCCAGCGAGATTTATTGTCGGCGAGCCATACCGAATTGGTGATGACCGTCCAACGTTCGTAGACTTCGTCGGCGTAGCACCCCCATTGGAAGCAGAGGACGTTATAGCCCAAAGGTTCAAAGACTTCGGGATCGTCGGCACCCGCGTTCCAACCCATACCGTGGATGGAAAACATGGTGCTTTTGGCGGGGTCAAATAAGGCACGACCTTCTTCGGTGTCGGTACGAACCCATTCGTCTTCGGGATTCGTACTGTTTTTATCCCAAATGTACATACCCAAGCCGGTATCTAAAATGCCTTCGGGAAAGTAAATGTCGGACAACGTGACGAATTCTTCCATAGTCGGTTCTTCGTCGGCATAACCGAGTTCTTGCAAGGTTCCGACCGGTTCGATATCGGAGAGGGAACAGGCGCTGAGCAGGAAAGTTCCCGAAAGAACGAAAAGCAGTACGAACACAAGCAAAACGTTTCGTACGGAAATACGAGATTTCATGACAAATTCTCCTTATAAAAACAAAAGTATTCTTATTTTATCATAATACTTGTTTTTTTTCAACTATTACTTTTCAAAAAATTTGGCGAATATACCGTTGGCGGATGCAGAAAGGAGGGGGGCGGGGAGCACATCTCCCCGCACCCTTTTGGCAAGGTGGGGTGCGGGGCGGAAAACTTTTTTGTAAAAAGGTGTCCGCCCCGCCCTTTATTCGTCCTCGTGCGTGCGTATGTACGCATAGACGTGCGTATATTATATAGATATATAATATATTATATAATAATTATTTTATATATTGACAAAAATATATTCCTATGTTATAATGGACGAAATAGTAATCCACAGTGGAAAACCTGTCAAAAAAACAAGGAGAAAACAGAATGGAAAAAATTGAACACAGTTATGACCAAGACGCCATACAGGTTCTGGAAGGTCTGGAACCGGTTCGTGTGCGTCCCGGCATGTATATCGGTAGCACCGATTTACACGGTCTGCATCATTTGGTGACCGAAATCGTCGATAACTCGATAGACGAAGCGTTGGCGGGATATTGTACCAAGATTCAGGTTTTTATTCAAGCCGACGGAAGCGTTCGCGTCCGCGATAACGGTAGAGGTATTCCGACCGGTATCATCGAAAAGGAAGGAAAATCGGCGGTTGAGGTCGTTTTGACCAAGTTGCACGCCGGCGGAAAATTCGGCGGCGGCGGATATAAAATCAGCGGTGGTTTGCATGGCGTAGGCGTGTCCGTCGTAAACGCTTTAAGCGATTATTTGCTTGTGAACGTATACCAAAACAATAATATCTACACGCAACGTTTTGAGCGTGGCAAAGCCGTTACCGAGCTTACCGTCGTGGGCAGTACCGACGAAACGGGAACCGAAGTTACCTTCTTCCCCGATGCGACGATTTTTGAAACCATCGAATTCAATTACGATACGATGAAAAGCCGTTTGAGAGAACTTGCGTATCTGAACAAAGGTTTGACGATTTGTATTGCCGACGAAAGACCGGGCAGAGAACAATCGGAAACCTTCTTATACGAAGGAGGCATCATTCACTTCGTCGAGGAGATGAATATCGGCAAAGAAACCCTGTTGCCGAAAGTTATTTATATCGAAGCGAAAGAAAACGAGTGCGAAGTGGAAATCGCCATGCAATATAATACTTCGTATAACGAAACGATTTTGGCGTATGCCAACAACATCAATACCGAAGAAGGCGGTACCCATCTCGAAGGTTTGAAAGCGGGACTTACCAAAGTCATCAACGACTGCGGACTTCGTCAAAAGATTTTGAAGGAAAACGAGAAACTGAGCGGTGAAGACGTTCGGGAAGGTATCACTGCCATCGTCAGCGTAAAACTCCCCAATCCGCAGTTTGAAGGACAAACCAAGACCAAACTCGGGAACAGCGAAATGCGTGGTATGGTGAACCGTATTCTCGTGGAGAAATTGGGTGAATTCTTTGAAGAAAACCCGAAGGTTGCAAAAGAACTTATTACCAAATCGGTTACCGCGCAAAAGGCGCGTGAGGCCGCCAGAGTGGCTCGTGAAAACTTCCGCCGTAAAGGTGCTTTCGACGGTATGTCTTTGCCGGGAAAACTTGCCGATTGCTCGGATACCAACCCCGAACATTGCGAAATTTACCTCGTAGAGGGTGATTCCGCAGGCGGCACCGCAAAGGAAGGCAGAGATCGTCATATTCAGGCTATTTTGCCCTTAAAAGGTAAAATTCTGAACGTCGAAAAAGCAAGATTGCACCGTATCCTCGATAACGACGAAATCAAAGCCATGATTAAGGCGTTCGGATGCGGCTACAAAGAAGACTTCGATATTTCCAAACTTCGTTACGATCGAATCATCTGCATGACCGATGCCGACGTCGACGGAAGTCATATTCGTATCCTGCTGCTTACGTTCTTCTTCCGCTTTATGAAACCTTTGATAGAAGAAGGACACGTCTACGTAGCTATGCCGCCTTTGTACAAAGTGACCAAAGGCAAGGTAGAACGCTATTGCTACGACGATAACGAATTAAAGAAGGCACAGGAAGAACTCGGCAAGTGCGAATTGCAACGGTACAAAGGTCTCGGCGAAATGAGTGCGTTACAACTGTTTGAAACCACGATGAACCCCGAAACCAGAACCCTTATGAAAGTGACTATGGACGACGCCATCGAAGCGGACAGACTCTTTACCATTTTAATGGGAGAGGTACCCGAGCTTCGTCGGCAGTTCATTGAAGAAAATGCCACCATCGTCAAAGAATTGGATGTATAGGAGGGAAAATGGCTAAGAATAACAGCGGAATCGATATTAACAATATCAAAGAAATTCTATCCAAGACCAGAATCGTTCCGGTCAACATTACCGAACAAATGCGTACCTGCTTTATCAGTTACGCCATGGCGGTAAACGTCAGTCGTGCCATCCCCGACGTTCGGGACGGTATGAAACCGGTACAGCGTCGTATTTTGTTCGCCATGAACGACATGGGCAACACGTATGACAAACCTACCCGTAAATGCGCCCGTATCGTCGGTGAGGTTATGGGTAAATACCACCCCCACGGCGACAGCTCGGTGTACGACGCTTTGGTGCGTTTGGCACAAGGGTTCAGTATCAACGTCCCGTTGGTCGACGGGCAGGGAAACTTCGGTACGGTCGACGGCGATCCGCCGGCGGCTTCTCGTTATACCGAGGCGCGTCTTTCCAAAATCGCCGGAGAAATGCTCCGCGACATCGACAAAGAAACGGTAAATTTCTATCCCAACTTCGACGACACCTTGATGCAGCCCGAAGTACTTCCTTCCCGTTTCCCCAACCTTTTGGTAAACGGCAGCGAAGGTATCGCCGTCGGTATGGCGACCAGTATTCCTCCGCATAACCTGAACGAAGTCATTCAAGCCACCATCGCTTTGATGGACAATCCCGAAATCACCATAGAAGAATTGATGCAGATTCTTCCCTGCCCGGACTATCCGACGGGCGGTTTGATTATGGGACGGGAAGCCATTCGTCAAGCGTACACGACGGGACATGGAGGCATCGTCATCCGTAGCCGTACCGAAATCGAAGAGGAAAACGGCAGAGAAAGAATCATCGTTACCGAACTTCCTTATCAAGTCAACAAGGCGCTCCTTATCAAAGATATGGCGGATCAGGTACGGGATAAGAAGATCGAAGGGATCGCCGATATTCGAGACGAATCCGACCGTTTCGGTATGCGTATCGTCATCGAAATCAAGAGAGACGCCAATGCGCAGGTGGTGTTGAACACGTTGTTCAAGCAAACCAATTTGCAAATTTCCACCGGTATTAACTTCTTGGCTTTGGTCAGAGGCACGCCTACCGTTTTGAACTTAAAACAAATCCTTTCCGAATACGTTTTGCACCAAATCGACGTGATTGAAAGAAGAACGCGTTATAACTTGCGCAAGGCACAGGAAAGAGAACATATCGTACAAGGTTTGGTGATTGCTCTGGCCAACATCGACGAAGTGGTGGAAACCATTAAAAAGTCGAGAGAGCGTCAAGAAGCCATGGACGCCTTGATGAGTAAATTCCTTTTGACGGACAAACAAGCGAACGCCATTTTGGAAATGAAGCTCGCCCGTTTGACCGGTTTGGAAGTGGACAAACTCAACAAGGAATTGGAAGACTTGAAAGTGACTATCGCCGACCTCGAAGACATTTTGCAAAAACCGGAAAGAGTACATACCATCATTCGGGAAGAACTGACCGAAATCGATAACAACTACGGTGTGGCTCGTCGCAGTGAACTCAGCTACGATGCCAGCGACATCGACATAGAAGACTTGATTGCCCGCGAAGACGTCGTCATTTCCATGACCAATCAAGGATATATCAAACGTATCCCCGTTTCCGAATACAAGGCGCAAAATCGCGGCGGCTTCGGCGTGACGGCACATAAGACCAAAGAGGAAGATTGGGTTAAGAAAATGTTTGTCTGCAACTCGCACGACTTCATCCTCTTCTTCAGCAACAAAGGAAAAGCCTACGTTTTGAAAGCATTCGGTATTCCCGAAGCGAACAAGAACAGCAAAGGCAGAGCCATCGTCAACGTGCTTCCCCTCGATAACGAAGAAAGAATCACCGCATTCTTGCCCCTTTCGGAATTCGGAGAAGGTTATATCGTGATGGTCACCAAAAAAGGATTGATTCGTAAGAGTGAAATCACCGAATTCGAATCGGTTCGCGTAAACGGAAAAATTGCTATCGGCTTGAGTGATGACGACGAATTGATCGAAGTGGAAGCGACGACGGGTGAAAATGACATTTTGGTAGCCTCTCACACGGGAAAATGTATCCGATTCTCCGAGAAAGACGTCCGCCGTACGGGTAGAGGAAGTCAGGGTGTACGCAGTATCAAACTTGCCGACGACGACTATTTGGTCGATATGGCGATCGTGGACGAAAACAAGAAAGTGGTTACCATCAGCGAAAAAGGTTTCGGAAAACGTTCCTCTTGCGACGAGTTCCGTTGCCAATGTCGTGGCGGTAAAGGTATCAAAGCCGGAAACTTCGACGACAAGACGGGATTGCTCGTCAACATGAAGCTCGTCAGTGAGGACGAAGACTTGATTTTGATTGCCGATAACGGTACGATGATTCGTATCCTCGCTTCGCAAATCAGCGAAATCGGCAGAAATACGAAAGGCGTCACCATTATGAAGCTACGCGGAAACGGAAAAGTCGTCGCTATGGCACAGACCATGCACGACGAAGAAGCGGAGTTCGATACGGTGGAGGTTGACGAGGAAGCCTTGAAGGCGGCGCAAGCGGAAGCGGCAAGCGCGCCTACGGAGCCGGCTGACGAGGAAACCCCTTCGGGCGATGAACAATAAGTCAAACGGGGGCACGATTTTCGTGCCCTTTTTTGCAAAATAAAATAAGGAGAAAATATGTATCACATTATCGTTAATCCTCTTTCGGGAAAAGGGCAGAGTAAAAAGGCTCTTTGTACCGTAGAAACCGTTTTGACGGGAAAGGAAATCGACTACGAAGTGCATCTGACCGAGCATGCGGGACATGCGGTGGAAATCGCCCGTGAGCTTTCGAGAATACCCGATACCACTATCATTGCGTTGGGCGGGGACGGCTCGTTTAACGAAGTGTTGAACGGTATCGAAAATTTCGATAACGTCACCCTCGGGTTCATTCCTTGCGGAACGGGAAACGATTACGTACATGCGGCAGGTATCCCTACCGACACGACCAAAGCGTTGGATTTGATTTTACGGGGTAAGGTCGGGACGACGGACTACCTGAACGTGGGCGAAAAGCGTTGTTTGAATATCGCGGGTGCCGGCATGGACGTAGACGTATTGGTTCGTTACGCTACCATGAAACCCTTTCACGGTAAAGTCAAATATTTGGCGAGCCTCCTCGACACGTTGATACATTTGCGATTCCATAAAATCCGTTTGACGCGGGAGGACGGAACCGAAGAAGAACATAACGTCTTTTTGGTTTCCATGGCAAACGGCATTTATATCGGAGGCGGCATGCCGATAAGTCCCTATTCGGTTGTCAACGACGGCTTCATGGACGTGGTCGTCGTCAACGAAATTCGTCCCTCCAAAGTACTCGGTTTGCTGTTGAAATTTTTGAACGGCGGCAAACACGTCCTTATGCCCTGTACCGAAGTGATTCGATGCAAGAAAGCCAAAGTGGAGATATTAGACGACGGCAGCACCCAAATGGACGGTGAAGTCAGCGAAAACAAAGTGCTGGATTGCAGTATCGTAACGGGCGTTTTGAAAACCTTTATACAATAAACTATGACAAAGCTACAACAACATTTAATTGCTAAGACCGAGCCGCTCGCTTCCGAACATAACGTCGTGATCGGAAAAGGGTATCGCATTACCGTATTGACCGAGCGTCTTCTTCGTGTGGAAAAACAGAAAAACAACCTTTTTACCGACGAAGCCACGCAGAATATATGGTTCCGGAATTTCCCCGACGTAGAGTATACGGTGGAAAAGGAAGGAAGCCTTCTTCTGTTGACGACCGCATGGGCAAAATTCTATTTTGATCCCATGTCAAAAAACGTCACGCAAGTCTTTTTGGACGGCAGATGGGTGGGGGTTCGAAACGGCGGAAATTTAGGCGGAACCTGCCGAACCCTCGATAATTCTATCGGACGGGTTCGTATCGGCAAAGGTCTGCTTGCCAAAAAAGGGGTGGCGCGCATCGAGGACGACGGGCTTTGCCTTATCGACGGCGAAGTGAAACCGAGAAAAGCCCCAGAAAAGGACTATTATATCTTTGCTTACGGCAGAAATTATCGGGACGCCTTACAAGACTATTTCCGTTTAACGGGAGAGGTTCCGTTGTTGCCGAGATACGTTTTCGGGAATTGGTGGAGCCGTTATCACGCCTATACGCAACGAGAATACCTCGATTTAACGGAGCGGTTTGAAAAGGAAAATTTGCCGTTTACCGTCGCCACGGTCGATATGGACTGGCATTGGGTGAACGTCAATAGGCAGTTTCCCGCACGGGAATACGGCAAGTACGGACTCCTTCGGGGTGGCTGGACGGGATACAGTTGGAATACCGAATTGTTCCCCGACCACCAAGCTTTTTTGAAAGAGTTGCACGAAAAGAATTTGCACGTTACGTTGAATTTGCATCCCGCACAAGGCGTGCGTTGTTTCGAAGACGCCTATCCGAAAATGGCTGCGGCGATGGGTATCGATCCCGCCACGAAAAAGACGATACCCTTCGATATAACCGATCCGAAATTCACGAACGCGTATTTCGATATCTTGCATCACCCGATGGAAGAGGAAGGGGTGGACTTCTGGTGGATCGATTGGCAACAGGGGAAAAAGACCAAGATAAAAGGTTTGGATCCGTTGTGGTCGCTCAACCATTATCATTATTTGGACAGTGCCCGAGAGGGAAAACGAGGGGTGATTTTATCCCGCTACGGCGGTATCGGAAGCCACCGCTATCCGCTCGGTTTTTCGGGGGATACCTTCTGTCGGTGGAGTGCTTTGGCGTTTCAACCGGAGTTTACGGCGACCTCGTCCAATATCGGTTATGGCTGGTGGAGTC
>DCGI01000011.1:17014-21727 GCA_002315475.1 Christensenella sp. UBA1782
CCACGATGGGCTATACCGACGACGATATGTACGTGCGTTGGTGTCAGCTCGGTACCTTCAGTCCCATCAACCGTCTGCACTCGTCCACAAACGAATTACAGGCGAAAGAACCGTGGAAACACGCCGAGTCTTCTCGCAGAATCGCTTCCGAATTTTTGCGCTTACGGCATGCTTTGATCCCGTATATCTACACGCAAAACCATCTTTCCCATACGAAAGGTACGGCACTTTGCGAGCCGATGTATTACTCGTATCCGCATGAAAAACAAGCATATAAGGTTCCCAAACAGTTTATGTTCGGTACCGAATTGTTGGTTTCTCCCATTGTGTCGAAGTGTAATAAAAAGAACGGTTTGTCCGAAGCGGAGGTTTGGTTTCCGCAAGGGTACTATACCGATATTTTCACCGGAAAACGGTATAAAGGCGGTAGAAAAATCAAGGTATTCCGCGATGAAGAATTTTTTCCCGTCTTTGCCAAAGAGGGTGCCATTCTGCCTATGTCGGCAGACGAAGGCAATACCTGCGAAAACCCCGTTAATTTGAAGATATGGATTTATCGCGGTAATAACGAATATACTTTATACGAAGACGACGGATTGACGCAAGACTATCGGGAAGGAGCCTTTTTGACGACGAAGTTTTCCGTCCGCATCGTTGACAGAAAAGTTATCTTTACTATCGGCGTACCCGAAGGGGACGAGAGCGTTTTACCGAAGAAACGCAAGTATATTTTGTGCTTTAAGGACGTTCGGGCAAACAAGGTTTCCGTCAACGGAAAAGAACAGGACTTTGCCGAAGAAATCGTCGTTCCTCTCTCGATGGGAACCGTCGAAGTGACGGTAGATAAGTTCGAACCCGTCGAAAACGGCGATCCGATCGAAAACGCAAAAACCGTATTGAGTCGGTATCAAGCGAGCAATCATAAAAAACTATTGCACTACCTACCTTTCCTAAAAGCCAAGACGCCTAAGGCGTTCAAAAAGGTGTTAAAACGGAATATTCTTTTCCCGAAATGTATTCGGGAATCGGCATTGGAACAGCTCATCGCTTTGGAAGAATGAATCGCACCCAAGAAATCGAAAGAAGTTTAATCACAACGTACAGACGGCGGATATATAGCAAGTTTATATCCGCCGTTCAAAAGTATAAGCTGATCGAGGCGGGCGACAAAATCGCCGTCTGCATTTCGGGCGGGAAAGACTCTTTCGTCATGGCAAAGTGTTTGCAGGAGTTGAAGCGGCACGGTGTGGATAATTTTGACCTGACCTACGTCGTCATGAATCCGGGATATAAGGAGGAAACCCTTGCTCTTATCTTGCAAAACGCCGAGCTTCTCGGACTGCCCGTACAGGTGTTCGATACCAAGATTTTCGAAATTGTAAAAAACGAAACGAGCGGTTCTCCCTGCTACCTTTGCGCAAGAATGAGGCGGGGGGCGTTGTATTCGCAAGCACAGAGTTTGGGGTGCAATAAGATTGCTCTCGGGCACCATTTCGACGATATAATAGAAACGACGTTGATGGGCATCCTCTATAACGGGCAAGTGCAGACCATGCTCCCCAAGTGTCCGTCCGACCACTTCGAAAAGATGTCGTTGATTCGACCGATGGCGTTGGTGCGGGAACGGGATATCGTCAATTTTTCGCAAGCAAACGACCTTACGTTTATTCATTGTGCCTGTCCGTTGACGAACGGAGAGTGCTCTTCGGGACAGGGCAAAAGGGCGTTGACTAAGCAACTGATTGCATCGCTGGAAGCCGAAGATCCTTTCGTTCCGGATAATATTTATAAATCGCTCAGCAACGTACATTTGGGCGCCGTTTTCGAGTACAAAGATTCCGAAGGCAATCGCCATAAAAATGTTTGATTTTGCTTGCACCTTTTTCCGTTTTTGCGGTATAATTTTTATCAAAAGAATTTCTTGCGAGGAGAAAACAAATGGAAAACCTTGAAACCAAAATTATACGTTTACTCAAAGAGAACGCGCGTTTTTCGATGGAGGAGCTTGCCGTTATGGCGGGGAGCGACGTCGAAACGGTAAAAGCCGTCGTGAACGGTTTGGAGCAGAACGGGACGATCTTAAAGTATACCGCCGTTTTGAATCCCGACGTCGTGGACGACGACTCGGTCAGTGCCCTGATAGAAGTCAAAGTGACGCCCCAAGCTCGTCGCGGGTTTGACGCCACCGCCGAAGAACTGGCACAGTTCGAGGAAGTCAAAGCCGTTTATCTTATGAGCGGTTCTTTTGATTTGGCGATTTTGTTGGAAGGAAAAACGTTACAACAGATTTCCACCTTCGTCAGTGAAAAGCTTTCGTTATTCGAGTGCGTAACGGCGACGGCTACCCATTTTATCATGAGAAGATATAAAGAAGACGGCGTTACCGTCGATTCGATCAAGAGCAAAAAGCGTTTGCCGATTTCTCAATAAACGATTTTTTCGATACATGAACTACGACAGATTTATAAAAAAAGAGGTTGCTTCGATGCAGCCTTCGGGCATACGGAAATTTTTTGATATTGTAGCCGAATCGCCCGATGCCGTTTCGCTCGGCGTGGGAGAACCCGATTTCGATACCCCGAAAGTCGGTCGGGAATTTGCCGTCCGCATGATCAACAAAGGTCTTACGCAGTACTCGGCGAATAAGGGTTTGTTGCGGCTGAGAAAACTGATTGCGGCGTACTATTCCGAACGGTACGGACTTTCTTATTCTCCCGAAAACGAAATCATGGTGACGGTGGGAGCGAGCGAGGGTATCGACCTTGCCTTGCGAGCAACGGTAGACGTCGGTGACGAAGTGTTGATTCCTTCGCCGTCCTACGTTTCTTACTGTCCTTGCGTGTCCCTTGCCGGAGGGGTTCCGATACCCGTTCCCTGTTACGAAAAAAATAATTTTCGCTTGACGAGCGAGGATCTTCGTGCCTGTTGTACCGACAAGACGAAAATTCTCATTCTCCCCTACCCCAACAATCCGACGGGTGCCGTTTTGGAAAAAGAGGATTTACAAAAAATAGCCGACGTCTGCGCCGAAAAAGATTTGCTCGTTATCAGCGACGAAATTTACAGCGAGCTGACGTATACCGAAAAAGGGCATGTGTCCTTTGCGAGTGTGGACGGTATGCAAGAAAGAACCATTGTCTTGAACGGGTTTTCCAAAGCTTTTGCCATGACGGGGTGGCGTCTCGGATACGTTTTAGCCCCCCGAGAGTTATTGTATTCGATGTACAAAATTCACCAGTACGTCATCATGTGCGCCCCCACCCCTTCGCAATATGCCGGTATTGCCTGTTTGGAGAGCGGACTGGAAGACGGCTTCCAAGAAGTTTTACGCATGAAAGAACAGTACGATTTTCGGCGCCGATTCGTGTTGGACGCATTAAAAAAAGCGGGTATGGACTGTTTTGAACCGCAAGGTGCTTTCTACGTCTTTCCGTCCGTGCAAAAATTCGGCATGACGGGAGAAGAATTCGCCAATCGTCTGTTTGCCGAGAAAAAAGTTGCCGTCGTACCGGGCGGTGCGTTCGGCGAAAGCGGCAAGTATAACGTGCGGATTTCGTATGCGTACAGTATTCGGGATTTAACCTTTGCCCTGAAAAAAATTGCGGAGTTTACAGCGAGTTTGGTATGAAAAAAATTTTACCCGCCCTTTCGGTCGTCCTTTCGGGCGTACTGTGGGGACTGATTAGTATCTTTATCAAAAAACTTTCGGCGGCGGGGTTTACCTCGTTACAGATTTGTTTGATAAGAATGTTTTTTTCGGCGATTATCGTTATCTCCGCCGTAGCGATTTTCTCACCGAAAAGCTTAAAAATCAAGCTCAAAGATATATGGATTTTTATCTGTACCGGTATCGTCAGCGTGGTACTTTTTAACGTTTGCTATTTCTACACCATTATTCATTCGCAAGCATCCGTTGCCGTCGTTCTGCTCTACACCTCGCCTATTTTCGTCATGATTCTATCCGCAATTTTTTTCAAAGAAAAAATAACTTGGATAAAAATCGTAGCACTCGTTTTGACGTTTGTCGGTTGCTTGTTTGTCGCCGGCATTTTTAACACAAGCTATTCGTTGACCTTCCTCGTCATTCTGAGCGGAATCGGGGCGGGTTTGTTTTATGCCCTGTATTCTATTTTCGGCAGGGTGGCGTTGCAAAAGTACGATTCCCTCACCCTCACCTGCTATACCTTTCTTTTCGGTTTTATCGGCTCGCTCCCCATCGGCGACGTCGTCGGAACGGTACAGAATTTCGTAGCACAACCGATACTGATCCTCTGGGGCGTCGGCATCAGCGTCGTTTCGACCGTTCTCCCCTACTTTTTCTACTCGTGGGGGTTGCAACGCATGGAGTCCGGCAAAGCCTCCATTCTCGCCGCAAGCGAACCCCTCGTCGGTGCCGTCATCGGCATGACGCTCTACCAAGAACCCGGCGACCCCCTCAAAATCATCGGCATCGTGCTGATTCTCGTTTCCATCGTCTGCATGAACGTTCGGTTTCCGAAGAAAAGAATATAAGAGATGATGTCGATTCTGTTAAGAATCTTTTAGAAACTTGTTTTTGGTCAATTTGTAAACAAACAATAAAAGCACTTCGTTTATGAAGTGCTTTTATTATGGTTGTTAGGTTGTTACGAACAACGGAGTCGTTATTCGTTGGACAAGTCGGTGCCGTCCGATTCTTCGGTCACAACCGTTTCCGCCGGTTCTTCGGCGATT
>DCGI01000038.1:0-10116 GCA_002315475.1 Christensenella sp. UBA1782
ACGTTGAGGAAATCGAAATTCTTAATATCTTGCGAAGTAGAGAATACCGTTCCCGAGCTATACAGTCCGTAGGACTCGCCTTCAACCAATTCGTTTACGAGATAATAATTCAAATAATCGTACGACGAAAGATTCAAAACGGAATAATAGCTTGTCGTAATATCGTTTTCCGCTTGGGCTACGTATGTGGATTCGTAGGTTCTCTTGGTAACGAAAAAGCTCTTCCAAATATTCGTCGTATAGTCGGAAGAAACGTCCGCCGTAACCCCGACCAATTCACCGTTATTGGAAACGTAGCCGCCGCCCACACCCGGCAAACTCAACGTATAGCCGATTTGTCCGAAGGTTCCGCTATAATCCATATATAATGCTTCATCGGTCTTCTCCCGATACTCCCCTACATAGGTATAGTTAAAGGTATATCCCAAACTGTCTTCTGCGGGATCATCGCCGTACCGCTTAACGGCAAGATAGGTTTGGAACGTAATCGTATTACCGACCATCGTAACGTTTGCATCGTTGATGAAAATGTTATTATTCTTTAATTCGGCAACCAACGTCAACTGATAGACGCCGGCATTGATCATTTTGCTACCGTTTTGGAATACCGCGTTATCGGCTTCCCCTTTCAACGTGTTGCTCAATTCTATTTCCAAATTGAAGCAATCGTAATAACGGAATCCCTTAACGTAAATGTTTGCCCAGCTGTAGGCATTGGCAAATTCGTTTCCGGCAAGCAAAATGCCGCTATCTTTACCCATAAAGTAATTATCAAAGGTCTCAATCGTATAAACCAAACCGTCATAATACTTTTCGGCATGATAAGCGATATTGCTTTCCGATCTGTCAAAGGCGATTTCCAGCTTGTTTATGCGGATCATAATCATCACATCGGAACTCGGTTTATAGTTGGAAGAACCGGTTGCATCGATTTGCACGTTGACGTATACCAAATAACAACCGTCGTAGGATTCCTCCTGCGCAATCGTCACATCGTTCCGTAACGTCGTAGAGTCGTATTGACTTTTATCTTTTTTGGCAATATATACTTCTTTTTCTTCCGAATGGATGACGGCGTTTGCCACTTGCATATTGGACGGAATCGTCCCTAAGAACCGCATCGTAATGTAAGTGGAAGGATCTTCCTCTAAGTAATACCCGTTATCGTCTTTGCAAATGACATATTCTTTGTCACTGCCCTTTTCCTTATAATAGAAGTAGATTGTGTTTTCTACGCCATCCTTAAACGTCCAAGAATACTCCGTATAGGCATAGACGTCTTCTATGTCGATTTTGGACTTATTCTGTACGTCGATACTCAGGAATAAAGACTTTTCTTCGGCACCTACGGTGACCGTTCCGAAAGCACCCGTCGTCGAATGGATACTCGCAAAGAGCGTTACGCTAACCGCCTGCTCCGCATCGTTTTCATCAAGATAATAATAGGCGTCGTCTCGGTAATAAACGGTACAGTTAAAGCCTTCTGCGTCTTTGAAGAAATAGTGGGCGTTGGCTTTGGCGTCGTCGGGTTTGGATTCAAAAATCAACGGAATACCCGTATTGTCCAACAAAATCAGTTTACCGTTTTTAACGTAACTGTATCCTGCGATATATTGCGAAATGGCAAAGGTTTCGGAAAGTTCCATTTCGATACCCGATTCGTTAAAGATGTTTGCCGTCGGCGTAACCGAACGACCGGAATAGGTCTTTTCTTGGTAGTATTCCAATTGCATATTCAATTCCTGCGCCCAAATGTAAAGGGTGCGGCAGAAATAGTTATCGCCGGGATATACGAAAGTGAAGTTTCTGCAATACCCTTCTTTGTAAGTAATGAAGTTTGCTTCTTGACAAATGTTATCGGTATAGTTTTCAAAATCCCCGCCCGTCAGTTTCAAAGCGATGTCTTCGACGCCGCACATGACGGAGTCTTCTCCGGTAAAACCGGGGAACGGCGTGGAATCGTAGGCGTAGATAACGGTATGCTTCTTTTCGTCGGCTTCACCGCCCTCTTTGTAGAGATATATTTTGGCGTATCCTTCTTCCACAAGGCTATCCGTCCAAGTATCGACGATTTCGCCCGAGTTCAAGTTAATGCCGCCTAAGTACCCGTCCAATTCCGTTTCGCCGTTGACAATGATATAATCGCTGTCGGCAAAAGAAATTTCTTTGTCTTTATCGTAGGTATCCATGTATTTACGAGAAGCGACCGTACTGTATACGTACACTTTCGCACAACTGACGACGATATTGAAATAGAACGGAGCCGATTCATAGTAGTTTGCCGTTTCGGGTAAGGTCAACGAAAGTTTGTATTTACCCGCATAGGTCATATTGGCAATTTTAATATCGGCGGCGGCATTCTTCGGTTCGGAATAGGTTCCGTCCGCCAACAAATAGGAGTATTCGATGACTGCCAAATAGTTTTTATAGTCGGTAATGACTTCGCCGAGTTCGGGATCTTCAAAACGTACGATGTTGTCGGCTTTGTTGCCGGGAAGACGTACTTCGTCATGCCCGCGATAATCGATATGTACGTAAGACTCGGCAAGCTCAATATCGCTGTCGGTTTCCCAAACCAATTTTTCGGTATGCGGCAGCGTGTTATAGACAAGATATTCTTCGTTACTTGCCAACTGTTCGTTGACGGTAAAAGCATCTTCGGGAACGAAAGCTTTTTTTACTTCGACGCAAATATACTTTATCGTTTTATTCAACGTCGTGGGATTGGTAAATTTACCGTTACAATTCAATTTATAGTTTACGAACAAGTACTCGCTATCTATATATATATAGTAAAAGTTTGCGGCGGCGGAGTCAACGTTAAACTCTACTTTTTGTCCCGTCGGACTGGCAATGGAAACCTCCAACCAATTCAAGAAGTCGTGACTCTCTTTTCCTGCTTCCAACAAATTCTGAATCTCGTTATTGTCGTTCATAAACTGGATATCCACGTACGACTTGAAAGCGTAACTCGGCAAAATGGATTTCGTATCGAATTCCAATTTGCCCGTATCTTCATCCATATAGGGAATATAGGTATCCTTTTCCGACCAAGTAAATCCTTCGTCGTTCAAGAATCCCTCACCGTCTTCCTTCGAAATTTCCAAACAGAGGAACAATATATCGTTCATTTCTCCGTAGAGCAACAAGTCGCCGTAAAACATATACCCCAATTCGACTTTGCCCATCATGGAATCGATATAATAAACGTAATAATAATCGGCAAACCGCTGATATTCGGTTTCGATTTCGTTCTTCGTATAGCCGCCGTGTAATTCGGGATCGAATCCTTCCAAATACACGTCGAGGAGTGTCTTCCGGTTTCCTTCGTTTTCTTCGGTGGTACTTTCGTTATACCGTGCCAAACGCAAAGCCACGCCCGTCATGCCGAGATAGGTTCTCGAATAGTCCCCCGTCGTATACATAATGTCTTCGGTATCGGTGATTTTGTCGACGTCGTACAGAATATTGATCATAACGTCCCGTTGTGTAATCTTTCCGATAGCGTCCATTGGCGTCGCGTCGAACACTTTGTACGTGATACTGATGGTATTTTCGGGCGAATCGTCCCCGTTGGGATCCTTTTTGGTTTTTTCGACTTCTTCCCTTTCTTGTAATTTGTAGTAAACCGAATAGACGGTTTCGATACCCGTTTTTTCGTCGACCGTAGACTCGTATAAATAACTGCCCAAAATGGCTTTTTGACGAGCGGTTGCGTTGGCGACCGGCGTTAAACAGGTTTTGTTGCCTTCGGACGGGACAACGGTCATCTGAATTTTATCTCCCGAATACTTGCTGTCATACGCCAAAGTTGCCGTCAAATAGAAGTTGTTTTCCAAATCGTATTCCAAAATGGAACTGTACTTTTTGCCGCCGATCGTAATACCGTCCTTCTTTTGACGGAGAAGATAGGCGGTAACGGTTGCTTCTTCTCCCGTTGCGGTATAGGCTTTTTTGGTGCCGTCATAGACCTTTTCGACAATATCTTCTTTTTCTTCGCTCCCTTCTTTGGTTCTCGTTATATACCCCAAATCGTCCGTTCTGAAATAAATCGACAGACCGGAAACGTTCATTTTGAACGGAGTATCCATTCGTAACGCCACACAGGAGTTTACCAAACGGTTGGTATTGCTCTCCGTATAAGAAACTTCGGCACTGCCCACCGGTTGAACCGCCGTCAAGCCGTTCCCCCAAGAAGTGGTGTATTGTTCGTAACTGTTGTTACCGGTAGAATCTTTTCCCGGTACGATTTCCACCGAGAACCCGATAAAGTACATACCGCTGTTATAGTTTTCCACGTACGGCAACAACGGCCCCTCGGTCACCAACTTAAAGTAGTCGGTAATAATATCGACGTCGATGGGATCGCTTTCGGTCAAAGCTTTCCGAATATAATCGGTACTCTTATGCGTATACGAGGATTCGTCCTCGACGTTCTGATAAAAACGAGGAATAATGTAAACGACGTTCTTATCGTCGAAAGAAACCAATTCTTCCGAAGAAGAAACGATTTTTATAATCCATTCCAATTCGTTGATACCGTATTCGTCTCCGAGTTCTACGGGATCGTTATCGGTTAAAGTGTAATACTCTCCCAAAACGTTGTCTACGTGCAACTCGGCGGTTTCTTCGTCCAACTTGAAGTATTCCGTTAAAATATCGGCATCGGTAAAATAATCGCCGTAAACCGCACTGCTGTCGGGCATTTCGTACGAAACCACGACGGCACGCGGAACCAACTTAAAGCTGTCTTCTTTTTCGTACTTATAAACGTAAACGGAATCGGTCGACCGTTCTTCCACGATGGAAGCTTCTTGAGAATCGACTATAAAGACGGGATAATAGTTCTTTTGAATTTTACTTAAATCCGCCTCTTCTATTTTATTTTTCGTACCCGCCGTAACCTCTTCGTCGGTAGGTACGATTTCCTGCTGAATCGATAACGAAAGGTAGATATAGTCGTAGCTGCCCGATTGATTACTCGGGAATTCCGAACCTGTGAAGCTCAAAAGATAGACCGGATTTTCGCTGTCTATTTCATAATGCTCTTGATAGAACGCATAGTCCGCATCGATTCCGCCGATGGCTACCCAATCCTCCACGCTCGTAATATGCAAAGCATTAAAGAAATCCACCGCCCCGAATTCCTCAGCGAGATTTCGATAGAAATAAGCGTTTCCGCTACCGGCATAGTTTGTGGCAAGAGCATAACTCCGCCCCTCCAACATGTAATACTTAACCGAACCGATTGTATCACCGTCACGATAACCAAACGCCGAAAGATCGCCGATAAGCGATTTCATCGTTATAAAGCCTTCTTCTTCCGATTTATAATAATACTCCACGCCCGAATGATACACCGTCGCTTTGTTATAAGAAATGGAAATCTTGCTTTCGTCCTCCACTTTGTAACGAGTAATGGCGTCGGAAAAGACCACACCCGTTTTTAATGAAAATACTTCCAAATCGGAAAACTTATCTCCGGTTTGGATACCGATATCTTCAAATCCCAAAGTTACCGACGTATACGTTTTTTTGTGTTCTTTGACGTAGCTCTTTTGTTCGCCGTATTCCTCCATCATGACTTCATTGTTTTTCATGCCGATTTCTTGCGATAAATCGAAATTCAAAGGTATTTTATCGATGGAAAACGGTTGCATGTAAAACTTGAGCGACTGATCCGAAGTCGGCGTCGAACCGCTTTGCATCAATTCGTACTCGTACTTCGCCTGCGCTATGGTACAGGTACTCACATTCGGCACATAAGCCGTTTCCGTAGCTTGTTTTACGTAAACGATCGAATAGGGATACTCCACATTCCTCTCGCCTATGGCATACTTATAATTCATGCGCAACGATTCTTCGGGGAAAATGGAAAGATAGTAATCCCCCGCGTTTTTCGTTTTTTCCGTCCAGTTTACGTCGGATTCGTTATTTCGCAATTTTTTACTTGCCGAGTCGTCGGTAAACCAAACCAATTCCAAATAATCGGCGATGGAAGCAAGGTTGGCAGAGCCGACGGAACCGCCGGACACGACGCCCGTACCTATGGAAAACAAAGAATAAGAAGTGTTCTTGTTGCTGTACGCGAAAGAACCCGTTCCCGCGTAGGACGCTCCCGAACTCGACGAGTCGTGCAACATGATTTTGTCGCTCCACGCCGAACCGTTATAACAGGCATCGCCGATGAGGTTATCGGCAAATTCCGCTCTGTCCGCAACCGTAATGGAAGAAGACAGAATCAAAGGGAATGTATAATCGGTGTAGGTATAAGTCAGATTATTGGAAAAACTGCTTGCCGTAAAGCAGGCCGTTTTACAATCCGCCTTCGTTTCCACCATGTATTTACGAATAACGTTGGCTGCATCTCCGAAGCCGTCTTTGTAAGAAACGATGGTATAGGTATAATTGTCGAAGTAAGGGATTTGAATATCGCAGCCGAACTGCAACTTGCTGATATAATACACACCGGCGAGGGGCGAAGAAGTCGAACCGGTCTTACTGTATATCGTCATATCCTTTACGGCGTTTCCCATCCAATCGGTACCGGAAATCTGAATGGAAGAAACGTACCACTTGTAAAAAATATTGACGCCGTCTTTTTGTTGATTCATCGCGATACCCGAAGCACCCGATACGCCGGTTTCGGGATTAGCATTGTGCGTCAGAATGTCGCAATTCGAAGCGGCACTTGCCATGACGCTCCCGCACGTAGGGCATACGATACAGGTTTCCGAATAATAGTTTGCGGGCGTAACGGTAACCGTCCCCGCGTTGTTCTTCAACTGTCCGCTCTGTACAAAGCTTTCTTCTTTGCCTTCCATGGACTTTTCGGTCAGTTTCGTGTTGTTCAGATACGGGCTGAGTTCTTGCGTGGGATCACTCGCCAAATAATTGTGATAGGTAGGATGCCATGCGCTTTTGTTATTGGTATAAGTAGTAATATCCATGATATCGGTGATACCGGCATATTGGGTATAATAAACGCAAGATGGATTGGAGCATTTATAGCCGTAGTTCCAATAATCGGAGTTTTCCACGTCTTTTACAAGACTGGACGGAGAGCTGGCAAAGCTGACGGAATCGTAGGTTGTATAAAAATTAAAATCGCAGTTTTGTATCGGAGACGAGCTGTCCAGTGCCGAATAGCGTTTCAACGTCGATTTGCCTGCGTCCGAAACGAGATACAAACCGGGAACGTTTACGGTTTCCGTAGCGGCATCGTAATTCTGATCCTCGATAATCATCATGATGGGAATAAACATTTGACAGACTTCGTAGAACCGAGAATTCTTTTTCGAGGAGGCCGAATAAGCCGTCGTGACGGTCGTGGCAAAGGATTCGGCAATATCGGTAAAATCCGTACTCTCCGACAAATCTTTCGAAAGCGCATAGCCGTCAATCTGAAAACCGGTAGACGATTTGATTTTCGGATTTTCCAATCGCAACGTTACGCCGTTAACCGTTCCTTCGACATAGGTTATTTCCGCTTGTTCCCCTTCCGCCCGTGCGCTTACGTCGGATAAACCGCCGACGGAAACGGAAACGCAAAAGAGAACAAACAACAAAAGAGCAAGCCCTGTAAAGAAGAACGCTTTCGTCGTTTTACTACTTCCCGATAAAATTTGTTTCATACCTCAACCTCCGATGATGTCGTACTAAAAACCGCATACTTACAGCTCGATATAATAAGCCAATATTATTATATTATATAATAATAAAATCGTCAATAGCCGTTACGATTTTTTTAAGAACTTTTTTTGATACGTTTTTTTGATAAAACGCACAAAAAAACACGCTGTTAAAAAGCGTGTTTTTGTTGTTATTTGAATAAAAATCAATAGAAATATTATGCTTATTTTTTACTTTTTTTGCTCTTTTTTGAAGTAACGTTATAGAACGGTACAACGATTTTTTCGGAAAGATATTGTTCGTAATTGCACATGGTCAAGCAATAATACTTTGTGCCGAACACCAACAAAACAGCCACGACGATGGAAGAAATAAAGCTTTCCAACACGCCGATAAGCACGAACGGAACGGCAAAAGCAATGAGGACGAATAAGTTCTGTAAAAACATATAAAACGTAAAAACAAGGGCGTTTTTAACCTTATCTTTTAACGGGATATCGTACAGAACGATAATGGGCATCAAGTGCATGGTGAACATCAACGTCAGCAAAGCAAGTGCCGACGAAACCAGCACGAGAATCCACTCTCCCGCTCCCGCACAACCGGCATGAAAGCGACTGACGAAGAAAACGATGGCGTTTCCGTTTCCGGCGAGAACCAAGAAAAAGAGAAAACCGACCAATAAAAACTGCGCCCAATATTTCTTAATTCCTAAGAAAAACTCGGTAAAAGCTTTCGGTACGTCGTTGCCGTAATTATCTTTTTTCGAGCGAAAACTGTCGCCGATGATAAATTTCATACACAAAGGCATCATACCGGACAAGCCTATGCTCATAATCAAAGCCCCTACGCCCGCCGCCGCAAAAATCAAATAATACACGTCGGTGGCATAAGCGGAAATCGACTGAACGGTATACGCCGAAGAAGAAATCCCGAATCCGATATTCGTCATCAAATAGGGTGCGGATATGCCTTGCAAAAGGTAAGCGATTCTTTCCACCCCGCCCAAAGCCAATACTGCGGCGAATACGGCAAGCAACGGTAACGTAAAAATGACGAACATAAGGTTTGCCATCAAGACGGAACTGTTCCTGCGTTTTGCGACTTCCCAAAAGTACTTAAAACGTCCTTGTCCTTCGGGTAACGGGGGCGTTACGCCGCCGTCTTCCCGTCTTTCGGGACATCCGGTTATGTATTGCAACAGTCCCAATCCTTTTCCCTTTTTGCCCGCATTCTGCGGAACCTGTTGTTGTTTTTCGCTCCGTTGCGAAGAACGGGATTTGGAGGCTTGTTGATTGCTTTGTTGCATTTTTACATACGAGCTTTTTTTCTTTTTTGCCATGTTTTTCTCCTACTTGTTTAGTTTCCGTTTCTTTCCCGAACCAATCTTCGCATACGTTCCGCATGATCCAAAATGATTTTACGCATACGCAAACTCTTGGGGGTGACTTCCAACATTTCGTCGGGGTTCAAAAATTCTATACATTCTTCCAAACTCAAATGGCGTGGCGTTTCCAACGTGAGCGCTTCGTCGCTGCCCGCCGCACGCATATTGGTCACGTGCTTCTTCTTGCAAACGTTGACGCTGACGTCGTCTTGTTTGGGCGAGTAACCGACGATCATGCCGGCATACACCTGCGTTCCCGGTTCGATAAAAAGTTGTCCTCTGCCCTGTGCGTTGAACAGACCGTACGTTACGGCTTCTCCCGTTTCCCACGCGACCAAAGCACCGTAGGAACGGCGAAGAATGGTACCTTTTAACTGTTCGTACGACTTGAACACGCTACTGGATATACCTTCTCCGCGCGTCAAAGTCATAAAGTCGTTTCTAAAGCCCAACAGACCTCTTGCGGGGATGGTGTATTCCAATTTGGTACGGTTGCCCAAAGCGACCATGTTTTCCATTTCTCCGTGTCTTCTGCCGAGGTTTTCCATGACGGGGCCGATACACTCGGTCGGCACGTCTACGACCAAACTTTCCATCGGTTCGCAGAGTACGCCGTCGATAATCTTATTGATCACCTGCGGAGTACTGACTTGAAATTCGTATCCTTCTCGACGCATGTTTTCTATCAAAATGGAAAGGTGAATTTCTCCACGTCCGCTGACGATAAATTCGTCGGCACTCTTTTCGGTAACACGTAAAGAAACGTCTTTCAGCAATTCTTTTTCCAACCTCGCACGCAAGTGTCGGGACGTGACGAATTTTCCTTCTTTCCCCGCAAACGGACTGTCGTTTACCGAGAAAGACATTTGCAAAGTAGGTTCGCTGATTTTTACGAAAGGTATGGGCTCTACTTTGGTCGGAGCGCAGACGGTTTCGCCGATGGTAATGTTTTCCATACCGCTGAAACTGACTATATCCCCCACTTTCGCCGAATCCACCGTCGTCTTCCCCAAACCGGAGAATTGATAGATAGAACCGATTTTTCCCCGATAGGTTTCGTTGGTATGATAGTTGCAGACGACTACGTCCTGATTCTG
>DCGI01000038.1:10134-10283 GCA_002315475.1 Christensenella sp. UBA1782
CTCTTTCGATTCTGCCGATAGCGATTCTGCCGACATAATCGTTATAGTCGATAGAAGAAACCAATACCTGCAAAGGCTCGGTTTCGTCCCCTTCGGGAGGGGCGATATGCTTAATAATGGTATCGAACAAAGGTTGCAAGTCGGTTCCC
>DCGI01000038.1:10423-52035 GCA_002315475.1 Christensenella sp. UBA1782
CGCCCGGCTTATCAATCTTATTGATGGCGATGATGATACGGTGATTCATTTCCAAAGCTTTTTGTAAAACGAATCTCGTCTGCGGCATCGGACCTTCGTAGGCGTCCACCAAAAGGACGACACCGTTTATCATTTTCAAAACACGCTCCACTTCCCCGCCGAAGTCGGCGTGTCCGGGCGTGTCCACAATGTTGATTTTCACGCCTTTGTACATTGCGGAAGTGTTTTTTGCCAAAATGGTAATCCCTCTTTCCCGCTCCAAATCGTTACTGTCCATAACGCAGGTAGGAACATCCTGATTTTCACGAAAAACCCCGCCTTGCTTCAATAAAGCGTCGACAAGGGTGGTCTTTCCGTGATCTACGTGTGCAATAATTGCTATATTTCTTAAATCTTCTCTTTTCATACTTACTTCTTTATTTTCGACGACACATTCTTATCGATCGGGGAATGCGTCAAAGACTTCTTGGGTAATAACGATACTTTTCGTAGCCGGTTCCCCTTTTTCTTCGTACACGTGATACAGTGCGGTTTCCTCACGATTGGGTTGCACGTAACCGACCGTTCCGAAAAAGTCGTGATTGCACGCCCATACTTTGATTTCCAACGTAAGGTCGCCCGGCCACTCGGTCGTGTTCCCCAAATAGTATTCCCGATAAGCGTTTTTTGTACCCGTAAAAATTTGTTCGATATAGTCGTACAAATCGACGGAAGCGGTTTGGGTGGACTGAACGTCACTCCAAACGCCGTTGACGGCAAAACTATAATAGTACGCCGGAACGGTATTCGTATTATCGGTATAGTACCGATAGGTAACCGGTACCCATGAAACTTTATAACTGTCCGAAACGGTAATGACGGTTTTCGATAAAGTCCAACCGTCGATTTCCTTGGAAATCCACTCCGAATACTCCCCGTTTCCGTCTTTTATCGCCTTGACTCGAAAATAAAAAGTCCCCTTTTGCCGCTCAACGGTAAAACGGGTATTCTTCGTTTCTTCGGTAACGGCACTTTTGGCACTCGGTTCTTCAAAACTGTACTGATAAACGTATTTTTCGGCTTTTTTGATTTGATTCCAAACCACCGTAATACTGTAATCGGTACTTTGGTCAAAACTTTCGAAAGACGGGGCGATACTGACCGAATCGATTAACGTAACCACGCATACAGGCACCACGATACAAACGGCTATGACAATACAAGTCAAAACCGTCAACAAAATACGCGTGGTACGGGATAGATTCCTCCACCCCGCACCGATATTGTTTTTGTTTTTTGCGTTCGCGGTACTCACGGATTATGCTCTCACTTTCTTCAATCTTGCGAAACGGGGCAATCCGTCTTCGGAAGGATTATCCAGCTTTCCTTGAATCAAAGGAAGGGCATAATCCACGAAGTCTTGGGTAAGTCCCTTGTTTTCGGGAAGAATCCAGCTGTCGGGAACCTTCTTTTCGGTATTGGCGGCAAGTTCGATATCCATCAATTCATAGTTGATTTTGTACTCTTTGCCTTCCTCTCTCTTAAAGACGACCATCTTATCGGTATAGCCTTCGCAAGCATACTTTACGGCGTAGCGACCGGCGTTAAAGGCTTCTTCCACATCGGTCTTGCTACCGACGTGAGAACCGCAACGTTGCATGAGGGAGAACTCCACCGCTCTGACTTTGCCGCCGACTCTTTCTTTGACGAGGTTGGCAAGGGTAGCCGCCACACCGCCGAGTTGGGCATGTCCGAAACTGTCTTTTGCGGTATTGCCTTGTGCGATGGCTTCGGCGACGTAAAGCCCTTCGGCGGTCTTGATACCTTCGCTGAGAGCTACGATACATTTGCCTTTGTTTTTATCGACGACTTCTTGAACCTGCTTCAAAAACTTTTCGATGTCGAAAGCTTGTTCGGGGAGGTAAATCAAATCGGGCCCGAAACCTTTGTAAGAGGCAAGTGCGCTCGCCGCAGTCAACCAACCCGCATTTCTTCCCATGATTTCCACAATGGTAATTTGACCTTTATCGTAAACGGTAGCGTCTTGGAATAATTCCATCATGGTGGTGGCTACGTACTTGGCGGCACTGCCGTATCCGGGACAGTGGTCGGTTCCGTACAAGTCGTTATCGATGGTCTTCGGCACGCCGATAATGTTACATTCGTATCCGCACTTCAAGAGATACTTGCTGATTTTGTTGCAGGTGTCCATACTGTCGTTTCCGCCGTTGTAGAAGAAATAACGGATATTGTACTTCTTGAACACTTCCAAAATTCTCTTATAATCGGTTTCGTCTTCTTCCACGTTCTTTAATTTATAGCGTACCGAACCCAATGCGGACGAAGGTGTGTACTTTAAGTTTTCCAATTCCGCAAGGTCTTCTTTGCCGATGTCGTAAAAGTTTTCGGTCAAAATTCCTTGAATCCCGTGAGCGGCACCGTAAACTGCCGTAATATTCCCTTGTTGTAAAGCTTCGGTAAATACGCCTGCCGCACTGGCATTGATAACGGAAGTAGGGCCTCCCGATTGTCCGAACATACAGGCACCAATTAAGTTTTTCATTTTTTATCCTCCAAATTATGATTTTTTATTTTGCTAACATTGAGGCGATTCGATAAAGCTCTTTATCGAATTTAGACGGCATAGCCAAAGCTTTTTCCGTCGCCATGTCTATGATTTTGTTGTTTTTGATTCCTACCACTCTGCTCTCTTTCAAATTCGAAGCAAGGAGTTCCACCGCCTTGGCTCCGCAACGTGCGGCAAACACTCTGTCCGCCATGGACGGCGTTCCGCCCCGTTGAATATAGCCCAATTTTACGGTACGAATCTGAATGAAATCCATTTTTTCGGCTATTTTTTCTTTTAATTCCGCACAGGAACAAACCCCTTCGGCAAGAATGATGATAACCGACTGTTTACCTTTGATTCTGTCGTACTTTATCGTCTGCACGACTTTGTCGATGTCGTACGGTACCTCGGGCACCAACACGATTTCCGCTCCGCCCGCTACGCCCGAATAAATGGCGATGTCGCCGCACTTTCTACCCATTACCTCGATAATGCAGGCACGATTATGTGCCGTCATGGTATCGCGAACGTTGTTGACGGCGGAAAGAACGGTATTGACGGCGGTATCGAAACCCAACGTAAAATCGGTATAAGCAAGATCGTTGTCAATGGTTCCGGGTATACCGACGCAAGGCAAACCGAAGTCCTGATACAGCGAATTCATCCCCTTAAAAGATCCGTCCCCGCCGATAACGACCAATCCTTCTATACCGAACGCCAACAGATTCTCATACGCCTTTTGACGATATTCTTTTTCCAAAAAAAGAGGACAACGTGCCGTTCTTAAAATGGTACCGCCCTTTTGAACGGTATCGGAAACCGAACGATTGTCCATCGGGAAAATATTCCCTTCCAACATTCCTTCGTAACCACATTCGATACCGAATACATCGATATCATAGGAAGATGCACAGCGAACGACTGCCCGTATCGCAGCGTTCATGCCGGGTGCGTCTCCTCCGCTCGTTAATACCGCAATCTTTTTCATAGCATATCCTCGTCAATTCCCTTTAGGGAATTATAACATATTCCCGTCTTTCACGCAAACGGTTCTTATACTTTTCTCAACGAATCTGCCCGTCTCCGGAAATAACGTATTTCACCGAAGTCAATTCTTTTAACCCGATAGGTCCTCTTACGTGCAGTTTTTGCGTGGAGATGCCCATTTCGGCACCGAGTCCCAACTCGAACCCGTCGGTAAATCTCGTCGAGGCGTTGACGTACACGCAGGCGGCGTCGACGTACTTCGTAAAGCGTTTTGCCTTTTCTTCGTCTTGCGTCAAAATCGCTTCGCTGTGTTTGGTATTGTATTGGTTGATATGCGCTATCGCTTCCTCTATACCGGAAACGATTTTTACTTTGATTTTTTTAGAAATATACTCTACGAAAAACTCGTCGTCCGTCACCAACGTCACTTGAGGAAAATACCGAAGTATCTCTTCTTTTCCTCGAATCTCCACCCCCTTTTCGGCAAGGGAAGACAGTATCTTCGGCAAGAACGTCGGAGCGATTTCGGCGTCGACCAAAAGCGTTTCGCAGGCGTTACAGACGGAAGGTCGGGATAACTTGGCGTTTTCGATAATCGCTTTCGCCTTGTCAAAATCGGCGGTTTTTTCCACGTAAATATGGCAATTCCCACCCGACGATGCAATAACCGGCATGGTAGCGGCGGAAAGAACGTATTTTTTCAGTTTCTCCCCCCCGCGAGGGATCACGACGTCGATAAACTCTCCGAGAGAAAGCATCGTCGCCGTAAGTTCTCTGTCCGTTCCGTCGATAAACCCGATCAAGTCGCTATCGAGTCCGCATGCTTCAAAACCTTTTTTCATCAAAGAAACCAACATGCGATTGGTGTTGACGGCTTCTTTGCCGCCCTTCAAAATGACGCCGTTTCCCGACTTGATACACAGACAGGAAGCGTCCACCGTCACGTTGGGACGGGCTTCGTAAATGATACCGACGACACCTAAAGGTGCGTGAACCTTCCGTACGAGCAAACCGTTCTTTAAGGTGTATTCTTCTTCTGCCTTTCCGACGTAATCGGGCAGAGCTATGATATCGTCGATACCCGAAAGCATGGTATCTATGCGTCCGTCCGTCAAAGTCAAGCGGTCGAGCAAATCTTCCGAAATGCCGTTTTGACGGGCATTTTGCAGGTCAACGGCGTTTTCTTGCTTAATCGCAGAACGGTTCTCGTCCAAAATTTCTTTGATTTTGGCAAGAACCACGTTCTTTTGTTCGGTAGAACTTCCCGAAAAAACTTGGGAAGAAAGACGAGCTTTTAAGCAAATTTCTCGGACGTCGATCATTCCTCTTCTTCCTCTTCGGGCATATTGGCGTTGTGATACACGTTTTGCACGTCGTCGTTTTCTTCCAACATATCAATCAATTTTTGAATACGCGGAACGTCGACTTCGGCGGGCGTGATATAATCGTCGGGGAAGAATCCCGTATCGCAGGAAAGAATGGTGGCTCCCGCACTTTCCAAAGCTTCTTTGACGGCGTGCATATCCTGCGGAAGGGTATATACTTCATACGCGCCGTCGGCGTTTACGACGTCGTCGGCACCCGCATCCAAAGCCATCATCATGGCTTCGTCTTCCGAAAGCTTTTCACCGTCAATAACGATCAAGCCTTTTTTCTTGAACAAATACGAAACGCAACCCGTCGTACCCAAAGAACCGTTATATTTGTCGAAAAGGTGACGGACGTCCCCTGCCGTACGGTTTTTATTGTCGGTCAAAGCGGTTACGATGAGGGCGATACCGCCGGCGGCATACCCTTCGTATTGCATTTCTTCATAGTCTACGCTGCCGAGTTCTCCGCTCGCCTTTTTAATGGAACGTTGAATATTATCGTTCGGCATGTTGTTTTGTTTCGCTTTGGCAATAACGTCTCGTAAGCGCGAGTTATTTGCCGGATCGGGACCGCCCGCCTTAACGGCAACGGCGATTTCTCTTCCGATTTTGGTAAAAACGTTACCTCTCGCGGCGTCGGTCTTCCCTTTTTTGATTTTAATGTTAGCCCATTTGCTATGTCCACTCATAGTGATTTCTCCTTTACTTTATTAAATACATGGCGATAGCCGAAGCAACTCCGGCATTGAGGGACTCTACCCTCCCTTCCTGCATGGGAACGGAAACGGTTTCGGTGGAAATATTCCGTACAAAATCGGACACACCATGCGCCTCGTTTCCGATAGCTATGGCAATCTTCCCTTTCCTTTGGTATCCGTAGATACTTTTTCCGTTCATATCCATCGTTAAGACGGAATAACCGTCCAAGCAAGACGAAAGGTCTTCTTCCGTTTCTTCCAATACGTTTAGGTAAAAAACGCCGCCCATCGAGGCACGAACGGCTTTCGGCGAAAACGGATCGGCGCAGGCGTGCAGGCACACGACCGTATCCAACCCTCTCGCGGCGGCGGTACGCAGAATGGTACCCATATTCCCCGCATCCGAAACCCCGTCCAACAGAAGAACGATATCCCCTTGCGTTTCTCTTCGATTTTTTCTTTTTATCACCGCAAGAATACCGCTGGGTTCAACGGTATCGGTAACATACTGAAAAATTGCATCCGAAAAAATAACGACTTCCGTATTCGGAAACTTTTTACAAAAGGATGCGAATCTTTCGAGATCGGATTCCCTTACATAAAAGCAAACAACTTCGGTGTCAAGTGGAAGATCTCTCACGAGGGTAGAACCCTCTGCGATATAGACTCCTTCTTGCGTGCGAAGTTTTTTTTCTGCATACAAACGCCGTAAAAACTTAACTTTTTCGTTGGCTCTTGCGGTAATAATCATACTAATAAGGAAAAAGTGGTTACCCTTTGCAAGATAACCACTTTCTTTTTTTGTTTTCTTATTTGGAAGCGATTGCCTTTTTAGCTTGTTCGCAAAGTTCGGTAAATGCGGCGGCATCGTTGATGGCGAGATCGGCAAGAATCTTACGATTCAAATCGATTCCGGCAAGTTTCAAGCCGTACATAAGTTGCGAATAAGAAATGTTATTCAATCTGGCACCGGCATTGATACGAGCGATCCACAAACGACGGAAATCTCTTTTCTTGTTTCTTCTTCCGACGAATGCGTACTGCATCGACTTCATGACCGCTTGTCTTGCTACTCTGTAAAGCTTGCTTTTGGAACCAAAGTACCCCTTAGCGCGACGCAGGATCTTTCTTCTTTTCTTTACACCGTTAACTGCTCTTTTAATTCTCATGATAAACCTCCTTAGTCTTGACCGTTAAGCAACGAAGCGATCGTCTTTTCTTGTGTCTTATGGACGTATCCGCCTTGACGGAGATGTCTGGTTCTCTTCGTGGACTTCTTGTTCAAGATATGGTTTTTGTTTTGCTTTGCTCTTTTGATTTTTCCGCTTGCGGTCAATCTGAAACGTTTTTTCGCACCGCTATGCGTCTTCATTTTAGGCATAATGTAAATCTCCTTTCTATTGTATTTTATTTTTTGACTATCGGGGCAAGCATCATATACGTGATTCTGCCTTCGCCCGTCGGTTTCTTTTCCTGTACGGCTACGTCTTGAAGTTTTGCGAAGAAATCTTCCAGTACCTGTACGCTGATTTCGGGGTGAGCCATTTGGCGGCCGAACATCTTGATGGAAACCTTTACTTTGTCCCCTTCGGCAAGAAACTCCCTGGTCTGCTTCAAGCGGGTATTGATATCGCCGACATCAATGGTTTGGGACAACTTTACTTCTTTGATTTTAATGACTTTCTGTGATTTTTTGGCTTCTTTTTCCTTCTTTAACATCTCGAAACGATATTTGCCGTAGTCCATGATTTTGCAGACCGACGGCTTCGCATTCGGGGAAATGTTTACGAGGTCAAGATTACGAAACTCGGCAATACGCAGTGCCTCCGAACGCACCATTACGCCTAATTTCTGTCCGTTTTCATCGATAACGAGCACTTCTCTATCGGTGATACCTTCATTGATTTGCAATTCCTTAAAAATAGCTCCAATCCTCCGTTATATAAAAATAGGTATGCCGCATACGTACAACACACCTATTTTAACAATTATTCTTTAAGCCTTAAAGAAACCATTTTGTCGATACGGATGGTGAGAGTATTTCTGCTTTGCGTGAAGTATTCTACCAAATTCCGTACCGTTTGTCAAGGATTTTTCGTAGGATTCTCAAAAATCCTTTCTCGACAAACACTATTGACAGCGGGGCGGGGCGAAAGCGTAGGAACGTTATCTTGACATACGTGACGGGCTTTCGTCCCCGCTTTCGGCTATCCTTATTTATAAAGAATACCCGAAGCGTCGATCGTCGGTCTCCCGTCGATCAAAACGTAGGAAGCAAAGTTTCTGTTTGCCTTGCCGTCCGCACTCGTAATCAAAAAGCCGTTTTTGTCGGCGATAAATCCCTGTCCTACCGTAAAGAAACTGTCCAAGCAGATTTCGGCTTCGCACAAATTTCCTTCCGTTCCGTAAGCGTCGGTATACGTTTTCTCGTACAGATCGTATACGTTCTTCTCGATGGCGTAAACCGCTTGCGCAAGGACGTCGTCGTCTTCGGTTTTGCCTTTACGCACAACCAACAAATCGCCGCTCTCGCCGTATACGGAAATTTCCAAAACGTAAGAAGAAATCTTGCTTTCGTCTACGTCCAAATAATAATCTTTGCCACCGACAAAGTTTTTATCTTGCGTCAAAACGTAACTACCCACTTCCTTATTATATTCGTAATAGGTTCCCGCGGGTATCTCCTTTCCTATCATGGAAGCCTGTAGTCCCACACGATAGGTTTCTTTCGAATAGGCATAAATTTTTTCGGCATTATAGGACTTATGTATATCGGCGGTATCGTCTTTGATACGATTCCAACCGCCTTCCGCTTTATAGAAGTATTCTCCCGTAGTCGGCAAATCGCCACCGATAAAGTCATCCGGATGCGCCAACGTGCCGGTATAACTCTCTTGGTTACCGAAAGGAATATAGACGGTTTCATCGTACAGATAATTACCGTCTTTGTCTATTTTAATAAGGTTTCCGTAAACGGTTACGTACACGCCCGCAACTTTATCCTGTTGCGCATAATACAACCGAATACTGTTTTCTCCGTCTTCGTTGACGTAATTGTTGTTAGCAATCGTTTTAGGTTGTACGACGGTGTATTCTTGCTTATCGATACGGCTCGTCATGATATTGCAATTTTTCGCTTCGGCATTCTTGAAAACGGAATTCCCGTACACCTGCGCAATCAAATTATTCGTAAAAATGTAATCCTCTTCTTCATGGGTAGAACCGGTATCGATTTCAAAATCGACGTTTTCTACCGAAATTTCTTGCACCGAAGAATCCCGCATTACGGCAATGGCACCGCCGAACAACGTAGCGATTTCTCCTTTAGCACCGTAATTGCTGAAGAAATAAGCATCCTTTACCGAAATATTTTTCATGACGGCGTCATCGAAACAATATGCCGCAAAACCGCCCATGCCGATACTCTTGACGTTTTCTCCCACGACCGCTTCGGCGAAAAACTTTTCAACGGAAATATCGGAATACAAACCGCCTTCCACGACGGCAAAAGCACCCGCTATCATACATTTATCGGTAACAAGACCGCCCGTTTTGTTCGTTCGATTCGACCGATTCCGCCAATTCACCGCCGACAAATATACGTTTTGTGCAGAAACGTCGGTAATTTTTCCGTTCCGTAAAGAAGCAACGATACCCGATGCGTTTAAGCAACGAGCCATGAGGGAATGTGCGGTATTGGCAATATCGTTCGTCTTGTTTACCCCGTCCACCGTTACGTTTTCCAACTCGCTTCCTTCCATGTATCCGGCGACACCGCCGACGAAAGCATATTCGGGATACCAATCCTTCTTAAAGGAAGTATTGTAAACGGAAAGAACTTGATACGAGCCTTTTTCACCGCTTACCAAATCGGTATGCAGATAAGAAGTCGATTCGTCACTGGGATCGTCGTGTTCTATTTCCAAACCCGCATCAAAATAGGCAATATAATTATGGTTATCCAAAACGATGTTTTGGACGGAAACGTCTTTCAACGAGGTACTCGTGACGGTATAGCTTCCGTCGTTTTGCGTTTCCGAACAGGACTTTGCATATCCGACCAAACCGCCGACGTATTGCGTGGTAACGTTCTTTATGCTAAACTCATGCGGCGTACCCGTTTTCGTGGAATACAATACTTCTTTTTCGTACAGAGAAGAAATCTTGATAGCGGAATCGAGAACGGTAACGTTTTCAAAAGAAGAAGCAACGTCGAAACCGGATACGATACCGGCATAGACGTACTTGCCCGAACCGTAAAACGATATATCGGCATCGATGAAAGTCACGTCTTGAATCGTCGCTTTCTTGGTGTACCCGAACAACCCGACACTACCGAAAGACGTCAAGGTTTCCATCTTACCGTTTTCTTCCATGTTTACATAGTTCAAATCGTCGTTATCGCCTTCGTAAATTATGGTTGCGTCGGACACTTTTCCGTCGGCATCGGGTTGCAAAGAAACGACTTCTTTGCTTTGATAAACGGTTTGTCCCGATTCCGTCCATCCCAAAATGCGTTTTGCGATATATTTGGGCGTGCCGTCGTAGTCCCAACCGGTTACGGTCAAACCTTTTACGGAATGTCCGTTCCCGTCGAACGTCCCCATAAAAGCATTGGTGAGGGTGTTCCCGATAGGTTCCCAACTGACCACTTCGCTTTGGGCGTCCACAAGATCGGTTAAATCAATATCGGCGGTCAAGCGCAGCGTGTAATTTTTATACGATACCCCCACGTAGCGAGAAGCATCTTTTAATTCGGAAGCAGAAGCGATTTCTATGGTTTTGGCTTCTAAGATTTCCGGTTTGACTTCTTTTTCGTTACAGGACACCAAGCACAAAACGGCAAGGATACAAACGAGCAAAGCAGCCGAAAGTTTTTTTACTGAATTCATGGAAAAAAATCTCCTATTTTTTCATTACTTTATCGATAAAGGCACCTAAGTCGGCATAGACTTCGTCCTTATTGATTTCATTCAAAATTTCATGTCTGGCACCCGCATAAATCTTTAATTCGGGTTGCAAGCCGATACCTTTGTAAAATTCGTTCAAATGGACGGCTTCTTTCGTTTGCGTACTGACGGGATCGTCCCCGCCGCAGGCAATCATAATCGGAAAATCCTTTCGAATGGTTTCTGCGTCCTTACCGTACATGGCGGTTACGCCTTTGAAGAAATAATAATAGTAGTCAATGCAAAGAACGTATCCGCAATCGGGATCGGCTTCGTATTTTGCGACCTGTTCTTTATCGCGGGAAAGCCAAGCAAAATCCTGTCCTTGCGAAAGGAACGGTTTGTTGTACGCACCGAAACTCAGCTTGTTGATAAAGTTCCCCATTTTTTGACCGCCGACAAAAAGTTTTTGCAATCCGGCAATCATTTTGCCCATCGAAAGAAGCAACGTCTTCATGTAGGCGGTTCCGCTCAGAATACAACCGGCGAGCTTGCTCGAATAACGCTCTGCGAAACATTGAGAAAGAAAACTGCCGTAACTGTGTCCGAATAGGAAAACCGGCAACGAATAGGTTTCAATCAAGTAATCGCAAAGGACGTTCATATCGGAAATAGTTTGGTTCCAGCTGTCGCCGTAAACCATACCGTTTACGCCGTTGACGGCACCTTTACGATGTCCTCTGTGGTCGTCTGCCGCTACGATATATCCTTTTGCGTTCAAGAACCGAGCAAAATCGTCATAACGGTCGGGATGCTCCGCCATGCCGTGGGAAATTTGTACGCAACCGACGGGATTTTCCACTTCGTCCCAAAGATCCACGCTGATTTCGATTTCGTCAAAAGCTTTTAATGTAATTTGTTTCATCGTAAAATACTCCTAAAAAAATATTTATTATATTATAAAACAATCGTCGGCGTTTTTCAATACCTAATTACAAAAATTTTCGATTTTTTTGTATCAAAACCCTTTTCGGTATAATACTATAGAAAAAAGGAGATACCGTTGCGTAAAATCGTATTGACGGGAGGCGGGACGGGCGGTCACGTAATCCCCTGCCTCGCTTTGCTGCCCACGTTAAAAGAATACTTTGCCGAAATCGTTTTCATCGGAGGAAACGGGATGGAAAAAGAGATGGCGGAAGCCGAAGGAATACCCTTCTTCGGTGTGGAAACGGTTAAATTCGACCGAGAAACTCTCATCAACAACGTCAAAATCCCCTATAAGCTTTGGCGCGGGACGGTGCAGGCGAAAAAACTGTTACGGGAAATAGCTCCCGACGTCGTTTTCGCCAAGGGCGGTTACGTATCCCTTCCCACCGCACTCGCCGCAAAAGAACTTTCTATTCCCGTCGTTTGTCACGAATCGGATTACACCATGGGACTTGCCAACAAATGGATTTCTCACTTTGCCGCGAAAACGTTAACTTCTTTTCCCGAAACCGAAGGGGGCGTTTACGTCGGCAACCCCGTTCGGAAAGAAGTTTTGCAAGGCAGTAAAATCGCAGCTCTCCGTACCTTCCCCGTCGACGTAGACAGAAAAACCGTTTTAATTTGCGGCGGAAGTCAGGGTGCGAAGGTCATCAACGAAACCGTATACGAGCTTCTTCCTCGACTGACCGAAAAATATAACGTCATCCACGTTGCCGGCAAATGCGGAAACTTTGCCGTAAGGGATACAAAGTACTACACGCAGCTAACCTACGCCCGTTCCTTTCCCGATTTGCTGCATTTATGCGACCTCATCGTAACAAGAGGGGGTGCAAATACCCTCTTTGAATGTGCATCCACCGGGAAAATGTCCGTTTGTATCCCTTTGCCGAAAGGTTCTTCTCGCGGCGACCAAGTTTTGAACGCCGAAAGCTTCCGAAAAAAAGGATATACCGACATACTCTTACAAGAAGATATGACGCCCGAAACCCTTTGGGAAAAAATAGAAAAAAACGTAGGGAAAACTTTCACGCCCTTACCATGCGCCGAAATCAACGAAAACATTGTCAAAGAAATACGAAGTTGTATCAAAAAATGACAGAAAAAAAAGAATAGGGAAAGTCTCCGAAGAAACAGCGTAAACTATGCGTATCTTTGGGAGGTGCTCCATGAAGTCTTTTAAGAAAATTTTACCGGCATTACTGTACGGATGCTTGCTTTTCGTAATCATCATCCTGACATTCATCGTGTCGACCGAGAAGAAAACGACGCCTTCGGTTGCCGAGGATACCGATTTTTATTCTTTTTTGGATGCCGACAACAAAGACAATCCCTCGGAGAATCCATCATCCGACGAACAAACTTCGGAGAACCAAACTTCTGACGAACAAAAATCGGACGAACAAGCTTCGGACGAACAAGCTTCCGAAAAACAAACGTCCGAAAAAGAATCGACTTCCCCAAAAGAATCCGTTGCAAACGAGAAAGAGGTAAAAAGCGGAGAAAAGCAAGCCGAAGAAAATACGCAACAAAAAGAACATGACGAAGAAAAGGAGGATACTTCGGTACACACCGCCGCAAAAGAAGAATATAACGATACCGTACCGAGAAGCCACGATGAGAACGGAAAACAAAAAATCTACGGGGACGGCACTTTCAAACTCTGCGACGCTCTCGTTTCCCCGCTCGGCATATACGTATTCGTGCGTGCGAACAGTAAAAACGGCGATATATCGGGAGATGAACCCTTACTCGGCGTCCTTTTATCGGATACCGATTGCAACATAACGGCAAAATTCGTTCTGCATGAAAAAGCATCGAATTTTGTTTGCGCTCAACTTACCGAAACAGGTATCGTATTTATTACCGAAAACGAGGAAAAAACCTATTATTATATACATATTCTTTCTTTCGATTTTCGTAGCGTTTCCACCTATAAAATTGCCTATGCGAAAGCGGCAAAAATTGTTCCGACGGAAGGTAGTTTTCTTGTTTTCTGTAGTTATAGCAACGAATGTCTATTGTATTCTTTTACCAACGGACGTTTTGTGTTTCAGAGTTTAGATACGGGTTCCCTCGTGGAAATCTTTGAAAAAGATAATACTTACCGACTTTTCTTGCAAGGGAAAAACAGTTATTCTTCCGTTCTTCTTGCAAAAAATACCTTACAAATCCTTGATAAAAAAAGCTATCCGAATACGCTTTTATACGTTTTTCCGTACTACGAAAACGGAGAAAAAATCATCACGATCGAAGAAAACAACGGTATATACGCCTACAAACGCAGCGAGGATACCGTTGAAGCCGAGCGGAAACTCGGAAATTTCAAAACGGAAGGCGCTTCGCTTTCGGCGGACGGTATTCTTTTGCTCTGTCGAGGGGATATTTGCGGAACCGTACAACTGACTTTCGACCTTGTCGGTGACTTTGTCGAAGTCGATGCCGAAGTATCCGCTGCGGAATTTTTGGATTTTTGCCAATACCCATATTTGCTTGTTTTATGTAGCGATAGCAACGGAAATATGTTTATTTTGACCGAAACAAAGGAAAGAATTGCTATCGGACAAGAAAAAGGCAGAGGCTTTCTTTTGCCTCTGCCCGACCGAAAATGTTTCTGTGTTTGGCAAGAATCCGATTCGGTTATTCGTTTATCCTGCCTGTCTTTACCGAGCGACGAACGGGAAGAACCGCAAACTCCGGACTCGATTTCGGAATAGAGATAAACAAAGTCCACCCCTTTTTAACGCACTTTATTCGCCTCTTACCCATCTTCTTCTGAAATTCCATCCTTATTGATTGCCGCTTTTCCGCATTTCGTATTCCGGATTTACGGTGATGGGATTACATGGTAGTGTACTGCAACAGAACGCTTTGTAAATTTCCAAAAAAGATTTTTCGTCCGTATGGATTTTTCCAAAAGAAAAAAGAACCGAAATCCATTCGATTCTATAAAATAACTACTCTTGGTGCCGTTGACCGGGGTCGAACCGGTACGATATTGCTATCGAGGGATTTTAAGTCCCTTGCGTCTGCCTATTCCGCCACAACGGCAGAGTTTTGGAGGCACCATCCAGATTCGGACTGGAGATGAAGGTGTTGCAGACCTCTGCCTTACCACTTGGCTATGGTGCCATACCATTCCTACTACTGTATAAGTTTGTATTGGAGCGGGAGACGGGATTCGGACCCGCGACATTCGCCTTGGCAAGGCGACGCTCTACCACTGAGCCACTCCCGCATACAGACTTATAAGGTTCCTTTGCAAATACGTTGCTTCCGTATTGCTCATATATAATACCAAACAACGAAGAAAATTGCAAGCATTTTACACTACATTTTTTTATTTTTTTTATTCCATCAACGTAAACGCCAAGTCCAGCACGCAGATGGTGTCGCCGTCTTTTGCTCCCCGCTCTTTTAACATATCGATGATACCTCTTTCTCGCATCTTTTTTTGGAACCAGTTAAAACTGTCGTTGTCGTCGAGATAAGCTTTTCTTGCCAATTCTTCCACATATCCGCCCGATACGAAGAAAGCACCGTTATGCTGTTCTATAATGACGCTGTCCTTATCGACGGCTTCGTATTCGTATTTGGTAAAATGTATCGGTTCGGGCGGCGGTAATTCTTTTAAGCGAAGCGTCACCGCATCCAATAACTCTTTAACGCCCTGACGTGTGACCGCACTGACGGATAAAACCGGACAACCGACCGCCTCTTTCAGTGCGGTGAGCGTTTCCCCGTCTTGTAAGGCGTCACACTTGTTTGCCACAATAATTTCCGGCAGTTCGTAAAGTCTTTCACTGTATCTTTTTAATTCGTTTCGAATAATACGATAGTCTTCAACGGGTTCTCTGCCGTCCGCTCCCGACACGTCCACAACGTGTACAATCAAACGGACGCGTTCGACGTGGCGTAAAAACTTGTGTCCCAAGCCCTGCCCTTCGGCGGCACCTTCGATTAGACCGGGAATGTCGGCTACCACGAAACTGCCGTCAAAATGCCGTACAACGCCCAAATTCGGCGTAAGCGTCGTAAAAGGATAATCGGCAATCTTCGGTTTAGCCGCACTGATAACGCTGAGCAGAGTGCTTTTCCCTACGTTGGGAAACCCGACCAAACCGACGTCGGCAATGGTCTTTAGCTCCAATCGAATCTTTCTTTCTATCGTTTTTTCTCCGTTTTCGGCAAAAGCGGGTGACCTTTTGACGGGGGTGGCAAATCTTGCGTTTCCTCTCCCCCCTCTGCCCCCTTGCAGCAAAAGTATTTTTTCGTCGGGATTGAACGCATCGGCAAGGATACCGCCGCTTTCGGCGTCGTACACCACCGTACCTCTCGGCACTTTAATAACCATATCCTGACCTCTCTGTCCGAACATGTTTTTTCCCGCACCCGGTAATCCGTTTTCGGCACGGTAGTGTTGTTTGTAGCGAAAATCGATCAAGGTCGTCATGCCCGCATCGGCTTGAACGTAGATGCTGCCGCCCTTGCCGCCGTCGCCCCCGTCGGGACCGCCCTTTTGGACGTATTTTTCTCGATGGAAACCCACGCATCCGTCCCCGCCGTTTCCTGCTTTACAGTAAATTATCACTTCATCTAAAAACATGATTCCTCCGTTTTGCCTTCTCGATAAAACTTGCATAAGTCATTTAGAAGGCACTTTTCACACTCCGGTTTTCGACTGTGGCAAATATATCTGCCGTGAAATATCAAAGTATGGTGCAGCATATTCCATTCTTCGGGCGGAAACAATCTTCGCAAGTCTTCTTCCACCTTTTCGACGGTAGTACCTTCCGAAAAACCGATTCTTTTGGACACTCGGTTGACGTGGGTATCCACGGGCATGGCGGGGATATTGAATCCCACGCTCAAAACCACGCTTGCCGTCTTTCTGCCCACACCGGCAAGGCTCGTCAGCTTTTCAAAGTCGCAAGGTACTTCCCCCTCGTACTTTTCGACGAGTTCTTTGCACATGGCGATAATATTATTCCCCTTATTGTTATAAAACCCACAGCTGAAAATGTACGGTTTTAAGTCGTCTATCGTCAAGTTTGCAAACTGTTCGGGAGTATTATACACCCGAAACAGTTTCTCCGTCACCATATTCACTCGTTTATCGGTGCATTGTGCACTGAGTATGACGGCGACCAATAATTCAAAAACGTTGCCATACTGCAGTTCGCATCCCGCCGTAGGGTGCATTTCCCGTAATTTTTCGGCTATCAGCTTTCTTTTTTCTTCGGTAAACATAAGATAAATTGTAACACTTTTTTGATACACTTCGGACAATTCACGCAAATAATTTTCATTTTCCCTCCCATCGGAGTATTATATGAAAGGAAAAACTATTTTGTGTCTTGTCGAAAAAGGCGTATCACTTCGCAAGGGTTTTTCGCCTTAAACACCGAACTCCCCGCTACCAAAACGGTTGCGCCCGCTTTTTTGACGGTATCGACGTTTTCCGTCGTAATACCGCCGTCCGCTTCGACGGGAACACACAAACCGTCTTCCCGTAAATACGCACAAACCTTTCGTATCCTTTCCAAACACTCGGGTATAAGCTTCTGCCCGCCGTATCCCGCATAAACCGTCATCACCAAAATCATGTCGCATTGCGGAAACAACGGCCGATACGGTTCTATGGGAACGTTCGGATTGAACACGATACCCGCCCTTTTTCCTGCCCGGTGAATCTTCTCCAAACAGTCGGAAGGATTTTCCGATGCGTCGGGGTGAAAGGTGATTATATCGGCACCTGCCGAAGCGAACCGTTCTACGTATTTTTCGGGTTTGGTAATCATCAAATGCACGTCCAAAACCTTATCCGTTCTCGGACGGAGCGCGGCAATCATCGGCATACCGAAGGTGATATTCGGCACGTATACGCCGTCCATCACGTCGCAGTGAACGTAATCTCCTCCCCACCTTTCCAAATCGGCAACCGACTTAGCCATATCGGCAAAATCTCCGCTCAATATGGAAGGAGCCACCAAAATCTCAGCCATACAGTTTTTTTCTCCTTTCTATCAATTCTTGATAGAGTTTTACGTATCTACGGTACCTATCGGCATCGAATTCCCCTCTTTCCACCATTTCTTTGACCTTACAACCGGGTTCTTCCATGTGTTTACAGTTACTAAACCGACATTGATTCTGAACCCGAACGAAGTCGTCGTAATAGTATATCAAATCTTCGGGGCGAATGTCTATACTGTCCGCCACCGAAAAACCGCAGGTATCCACGAGTTTGCCGCCGACAAAGTTATAGATTTCTATCTGCCGCGTGGTATTTTTCCCCCGTTTTATTTTTCGGCTCATCTCCCCTATCTGCAATTCTCGACCGCCGATAAACGAAAGGATAGAGGTTTTTCCCACCCCGCTTTGTCCGGCAAAACATACCGTCTTTCCCGTCAAACACGCAATCAAGTCTTCCATGCCCTGTCCCGTCTTGGCACTGACGAAAAAAACTTTTGCATCTCTGCGATAGGGTTGCAAAGCTTCTTCCATGTTCCCTTGTTTATCGCATTTGTTGCAAACGATTGCCGTTTGTATGCCTTCTTTGGCACAATTCAAAAGGAGTTTTTCCACCAAAACCCAATCGGGTTCGGGTAGGGACGCCACCACAATAACCAATAAATCGATATTGGCTACGTACGGACGAATCAAAACGTTTTTTCTCGGATAAGTATGGAGAATAACGTTTTCTTCCGTTTCCACGTAATCGCCGACAAAAATATCGGTATCCCTTTTGATTTTCCCGCGAGCGGAGCAAACAATTCTTTCCCCGTTTTCCGTTTCTACGGTAAAAGCACCCGCCACCGCCTTCACAACGACGCCTTTAATGGTTCTCTTCCTCCCCGATAAACTTCTTTCTGAGCTGACCGCAGGCACCGCCGATGTCGTTCCCCATAGAACGTCGCATCGTGTTACTGATACCGCACTCGGTCAACGTCGCCATAAAGGTATCGGCGACTTTTTTATCCACCCCTTTCAAATTCCGCTCTTTAACGTAATTCAAATTGATTAAATTGACGTGACACGAAAAGCCTTTCAGGAGCCGAGCCAACCTTTTGGCATCTCCTATCTTGCAGTTTACCCCGTCGATTAACGAGTACTCGATGACCACCCGTCTGCCCGTCTTGGCAAAGTAATACCGAGAGGCGTCCAGTACTTCGGCGATTTTGTATTTTTTCGCTACGGGCATAATGGTTTCTCGTATTTCGTCGGTGGATGCGTGCAAACTGATGGTCAACGTTACCGCAAGTCCGCTGTCGGCAAGTTCTCGTATTCTGTCGACAAGTCCGCAAGTAGACAAGGAAATATTCCTTAAAGAAATATGGATGCCCCCTTCCGCCGAAACGAGCCGCAAAAACTTGGTGACTTCGGCATAGTTATCGAGCGGTTCTCCGCTACCCATCAAAACAATATTGGTGATTTTTCGGTCTTTCGGCGTTCCTCCCTGTCGAACGTTTACGCTCAGCACCTGCCCGAGCATTTCGCCCGCCGTCAGATTCCGCGTCAGTCCGTTTAACGTGGACGCACAAAAAGCACAACCCATGCGGCACCCTACCTGCGTACTGATACAAAGGGTATTACCGTAATCGTGCGGCATAAAAACCCCTTCTATCATGTTACCGTCCGCCAGCAGAAAGAGATACTTTTCGGTACCGTCTTTCCCTTCAAATACCTTATGAACGGAAACCGACGTGGCAAGGTATCTTTCTCCCAAATAGGCAAGAATGTCTTTGGGTAGATTCATTTTATCATACTCTTTATACTGCATGGAAGCGAGATAAACCTGTTCCGCACGAAAGGACGGATAGTCTTTCAATACTTCGGCTATTTCTTCTTTGGAAAAGTCCTGCAAGCTTAGTTTCTTTTCATCAGGCATACGAAAAACCCCTCCATTCCTTTTCCGTCCGGTAAATACCGTTGTTCCCGAACCCGCTCGAAAGAGGGATTCTTTTGTAAAAAATCTTCGACGACTTCTTCGTTCTCCTTCCGAAAAACGGTACAGGTGGAATACAGTAAATATCCCCCTTTTTTGACGTAGGAAGAAACGTTCTGCAAAATCTCCTTTTGCAGGGCGGCAAGGCTCAAAATATCTTCATACTTACGGTTGAAGATAATATCCCGCTTTTTATCGATGACACCGAAACCGCTGCAAGGGGCATCGCAAAGAACCATATCGAAAGCGTTCTCCCGTTCTTTCCGAAAGACCGTGGCGTCTTGTATCGACGTTTCCAGAGTGACGCCCATACGCTTGGCATAACTTTCGATTAAAAGCACTCTGTGTTTATGAATGTCGCAGGAAGTAACGACTGCGCCTTTCTTGGCAAGATACACCGACTTTCCGCCGGGGGCGGCACAACAGTCCAATATTTTCTTGCCCGTCACGTCGCCGAGTTCTTCGCAAATCAAAGTGGAGCCGTAACTCATATAGGTCAGTTTTCCTTCTCGAAACAACTGTCCGAAAGTCGCATTGTTTTTGACGAAAAACCCCGTGCTCGTCCTTTCGGCATGGGAATCCGCCGCCAATATTTCTTCTGCATTTCCCAAACAAACGTGGGTAAAATGCCCTTCCGAATGAGCGATAATCTCCCGATAGGTATCGGGAAAATCCTTTTTGTACATTCCGATAAGCCACGAAGGCATATTGTACGTTATCTCGTCGTATCCTTTTTTACCGTATGCGGGAAGAACGTATTCGGTGCGGTCGGTACGGGCTAATACCGCAGCAAAAAAGCCGTTGACCGCACTCTTTCCGGCAAGGGATAGCGCTTCTTTTACCGAGTCCGACACGACGGGAAACGGCGTATCGGTAAACAATACCGCATAGCAGGAAACCAACAGCATCGGTTTCAAATTATTTTTGATTTTTTCACAAAGCTGCCCTACGATATACTCCAACAGAAAGTATTTTTCCATCGTGCCGTATACGAGAAGATGAACCGTTTTGGACGGTTCTTTTTGTAATGCAATATGGGTGTATGCGCCTTCGTTCAGAATTTTATACAATATGTCTGCGGCGCCTTTTATGTCTTTTCCGTTCAATGGAATACACTCCCTACCGTTATTTTCTTGCCGAGCAAGTATGCTTCCGCCGTCATCGGCTTACTGTTTTCTCCCTGTATGGTAACCAACCGGAGATACCCTTCTCCGCAGCGCACGATCAATCCTTTTTTCGAATCGGAAACCACGACTTCACCGCATTTTCCTCCGTATTCTCCCGAAACGACGACGCTTTTTAACACCTTGATTCTGCCCGTTTCACCGAACGTGAACGCACTCGGTCGAGGATTGATTCCCCGAATGAAGTTATGCACTTCCTCTGCCGAACGAGAAAAGTCGATTTGTCCGTCCTCTTTGGTAAACATTCTGCACCGCGTCGCCTGACTTTCGTCTTGGGGGGTAAACGTCGCTACCCCTTTTTCGATGTTATCCAACGCTTCCGCCAACAAATCGGCTCCCGCTTCGCTGAGTTTTTCCAATGCTTCGTCGGCATTTTCCTCCCCGTCGAGCGGAACGCTCTTTTGCAGAATAATGTCGCCCGTATCCACACCGAGAGCGGTTTGCATAATCGTTACGCCGATTTCTTTTTCGCCGTTTATCAGCGCCCACTCTACCGGAGAAGAACCTCTGTATCGGGGCAATAGCGACGCATGGACGTTAATAATCCCATGTTTGCAAAGGTCTAACACCCCTTGCCGCAGAATCTGTCCGTAGGCACACGTCACCATAATATCGGCACCGAAAGAACGTAAGTCTTCGATATTCTCGTTGATCTTTTCATATTGCCGAACGGGAATACCGTTATCGAGGGCGTACTGTTTTATCGGACAATATACGACTTTGTTGCCCCGTCCGTTGACTCGATCGGGTTGACAAACGACCGCCACCGTTTCATGGGCGGAACGGCATATTTTATCCAAAACCTTGACGCCGAAGGACGGAGTCCCCAAAAAAATAACTTTCATTTTTTATTTTCCCTGATACTTTCTTGTAAAGAACAAAATGCCTTCCAAGTGGTCGAGTTCGTGACAAACGCAACGAGCGGGCAGGTCGGAAACCGTCCGTTCAAAGAGTTTTCCCGTACGGTCGTATGCACGTACCGTTACCGTTTGGGGGCGAAGCACTCGGCAATTCTTCGAGAAATCCACGCTCAAACAGCCCTCCTCGCCGATTTGTTCTCCCTCCGCTTTAATAATCTGCGGATTGACGAGTTCCATCGTTACCCCGTCCACATCGACGACTGCCACCCTTCTGACTACGCCGATTTGCGGCGCCGCCAATCCCGCTCCGTCCGCTTTGTGCAAGGTATCGAACAAATCGTCGATTAGTTTGGAAAGTTTTTCGTCAAACACCGTCACTTCTCGGCAGCGTTTGCTTAAACACTCCTCTCCCTCTTGAAAAATCTCTCTTATAGCCATAGTAGCCTCCTTTACCGCATATTGACGGGGTTGACCTCCACAAAGGTAACCACCGGTTTTTTATTGAGTTTTTCCGCCGTTTCGTACACTCTCGGCGTAACGGCCTTTTCGGCGTCCGTCCGTATCCAAATCACCACTTGAAAACGGAATTCGTTACTGATTCTTTTGACGGGTGCCTGCATCGCCTGCACGCGAAACAACCCGACGTTTTCTTCTTTTATCTTACGCAAAGCGGCGTAACATTCTCTTGCCGCCACCAATGCTTTTTCTTCCTTTTCACTCTTAACCAAAACACGCATGATTTTCGAAAAAGGCGGAAAAACCGTCGTTTCCCGAATGTTATTCTCCTTTTCGAAAAACCCTTCGTAATCGTATTGCCGAGCAAACCGAAAGACGTAATGCGCGGGATTGTACGTTTGTATAATGACGCTCCCTTCTTTATCGTTTCTTCCGGCACGCCCCGCCACCTGCGTAATCTGTTGAAAGGTGGTTTCGTTACTGCGGTAGTCGCTGTAATACAGACTCAAATCGGCATCCAACACCCCGACCAACGTTACGTTACCGAAGTCATGCCCCTTGACAATCATTTGCGTACCGACCAGAATTTGGGCTTCCCCTTTGGCAAAAGCCGACAAAATCTGCGCCGTCGAGTCCTTTGCCGTCGTGGTATCGTTATCCAATCGAAGTACCTTAACTTGCGGAAAAATCTTATAGATTTCTTCCATGACCGTTTCGGTACCGATATGCCCGAACGAAAGCTTGTCGCTCCCGCACTCGGGACAAGCGTCCAACATATAAAATTTCTTTCCGCAGTAATGACATTTTAGGACGTTTTCGTCTTTATGATAGGTCAAACTGACTTCGCAATCGGTACATTTCGGAACGTATCCGCAATTTTTACACCGCAAAAAAGAGGCAAACCCCCTTCTGTTAATGTATATCATCGCTTGATTGCCGTTTTTGAGCGTTCTGTCCAATTCCGCCAGAAGCCGCTTCCCGAACATTCCGGTATTGCCCTGTCGCACCTCTTTCCGCATATCGACGATTTCCATAATCGGCATCGCCCGTCTGTTGGCTCTGGTCATCATTTTGACCAGCTTAAATTCCCCTTTCTGTGCCTTATAATAGGTATCCAGAGAAGGCGTGGCACTGCCGAGAACCAACCGACACGAATTATACCGTCGGCGGAATTCCGCAATATCGTGGGTATGGTATCGAGGGTTACTGTCCGAAACGTAACTGGTATCATGCTCTTCGTCGATGATGATAACCCCTACGTTTTCCAACGGTGCAAAGACGGCACTCCTCGCCCCCAACACGACTTTGGCATCCCCTCGCAGAATTTTCAACCATTCGTCAAACCGCTCTCCGTCGCTCATGCCACTGTGCAACAGTCCCACGTTGTCTCCGAATCTGCCTCGAAAGACTCCGAGCATTTGGGGGGTAAGGCTGATTTCGGGAACCAGCATGATTGCCGTTTTTCCCTCCTCCAAAACCTTTTGAATGACAGCCATGTATACTTCGGTTTTTCCGCTTCCCGTTACCCCGTATAATACCGTCGTTCCTTCGTTTTCCAAAATGGTCTTGACGGCGTTTTGTTGCTCGTCGTTGAGGACGACCTTTTTGGTGTCGCCGTCCAACTCTTTTAACGGTTTCCTCCGTACCTGCACGTTTTCTCGATGCAGAATACCTTTGTCGATCAAACCTTTTACCGCACTCTGTCCGTATGTCCCGATAAGGACGCTTTCGTATTCTCCCCCTTTCGGAAACTCCTCCAACAGTTTTAACTGTTTCGGAGCATTCTTGACAAAACTACGCGCGATTTCTTTATCCGCTTCGAGCGTAACATAGTTACGCACCAATATTTTTACTTTGCCGCCCCGCAATTTAGAAGGCATGCAAAGCCGTAAACTGTCGCAAAAACGGATATTGGCAAAGGCTTTCATGTATTTGCAAAGGGCTATCATTTCGGCGTTTACCGCACGAAAATCATCCAACTTCCGAATAATGTCTTTGGTCTTGACGTCGGTACTTTGTTTGGTACCGATTACCACGCCTTCCAAAAACCTGTGTCCGAAAGGCACTTCCACGCGGGAACCCTCTTCTACGTCAAATGGACAGGAATAATCAAATACCCTGTCCACTTCCGAATTACTGATATCGACGATGACCTGATAAATCATAGGTTTTTGACGGCATCCAATATGACGTCGGCAAGCTCCCGTTTTTCCAAAATAGGCAGACTTTCGATTCTGCCGTCTCGGTATAATAAAGTCGCTATGTCGGTGTCGGTACCAAAACCCGAACCTTGCTCGGTCACGTCGTTGGCTACGAGTAAGTCGGCGTTTTTCTTTTCCAATTTTGTTAAAGCGTTTTGTAATAAATCATTGGTTTCGGCGGCAAACGCAACCAAAACACGATGACCTTTTCGCTCTCCGACCGCTTTGGCGATGTCGGGATTCTTGACGAGTTCCAACGTAAGCGTTTCGCTCTTGACTTTGGAGGTAAACCTCTCTTTCATGCGATAATCGGCGGGTGCGGCTGCCTTAATGATGACGTCACAATCTTCCATTTCGCCGAGTACGGCGTCCATCATGTCTTGCGTACTGACCACGTGAACGGCTTTTACGTTTTTAGGAACGGGTACCGAAATGTTGCCGTAAACGAAAGTAACTTCTCCCCCTCGTGCAAGAACGGCATCGCAGAGCGCCACCCCCATTTTTCCCGAAGAACGGTTGCCGATAAACCGAACGCCGTCGATGTCCTCCTGCGTTCCTCCCGCGGTAATCAAAACCCGCCGTCCTCGATAATCCGGTTTAGGCGTCAGTATTTCGTCTACCGCCCGAAAGATATTTTCGGGTTCTTCCATTCTCCCTACCCCCACGTCGCCGCAAGCAAGCTTTCCCACCGTCGGATCCACGACAAGGACGCCTCGACTGCGCAAAATCTCTAAATTCCTTTGCGTGGCTTCATCCTTATACATAACCGTATTCATGGCGGGACAAACCATTTTGACGCCCTCTGTCGCCATAAACGAAGTGGTCAACATATCGTCGCAAATGCCGTCCGCAAGTTTGGCAAGTACGTTTGCCGTACAGGGCGCAATAACGTATACCCCCGCCCATTTTGCAAGGGAAATATGCTCCACTTCAAAATGCGGTTTGGGAGCGAACATATCGTCGATAACGGCGTTTTTCGATAACGTTTCGAACGTAAGGGGGCAAACGAATTCTTTTGCATGCTCCGTCATGACGACCTTGACGCCGTATCCCGCTTTTTTGAAACGAGAAACCAAGTCGCAGGTCTTATAGACGGCAATACCGCCCGTTACGCCGACTACAATGTTCCGATTCACGATGATGAATTATTTGTCGGAACCGATTTTCAGTACGATTTTTCCGTCGTACACTCTTTTTGCCGCTTCGCTGAGCGGTTTTACGCCTTGCGCATCCAAATCTTCCGCTTCGGTGGCGTTGATTTCTTTTGCGATTTTGGCTATGCCGCATACCAATGCGTAACGGCAAGGTGCTTTTTCGATAAGCTTATCGATAGGTGGATCGATTAACATAATTTTTTGTCTCCTTCTTATAAATTCTAACGTATATTTTTGAAGAAATCCTGCGTTTTGTATAAATTACGAAACCCTTTGTTTCTTTCTGCCAAAATAATGGACGCAACGTCGGCGATACAGGTTTCTTTGTCGTCGTTTATGACGATATAGTCGTAATCGCGGGCGTGTCCGACCTCTTCGCAAGCTTGCGAAAGGCGTAGTTCGAGCGTTCTGTCCGTTTCGCTTCCTCTCTCGGTCAACCGTTGTCGAAGAACGGGTAAAGAGGGCGGAAGAATAAAAATCGTTACCGCTTCGGGAATGGCTTTTTTGACGTTTTCGGCACCGATGGTTTCGATATCCAAAATAACGTCCTGCCCTTCTTCGATTTTTTTCAAAATGGCGGATTTCGGCGTACCGTAACGGTTTTCGTACTTTTCGACGTATTCCAAAAAGTCCCCTTCCGCTATCATCTTATCGAATTGTTCGTTCGATACGAAATAATAATTGATACCGTCCTTTTCTCCTTGACGGGGTGCCCGATTGGTCGCGGACACACTGAACGAAAGATCGCTGAACCTTTCTACCATCGCGGTGGCTACCGTTCCTTTTCCCGCTCCGCTCGGCCCCGAAACTACAAATACAATACCTTTTCTCATTCTATGTTTTGCACCTGCTCTCTAAATTTTTCCAATTCGTTTTTTGCTTCGATAACGCGTTCCGTAATGTACATATCGTTGCTTTTGGAACCCGTCGTATTGATTTCCCGATTGATTTCCTGTACGGTAAAGTCCAGTTTTTTGCCGACGGGATGATTTTGTTCAAACATTTCACGCGTATGGGCAAAATGCGTCTTCAAACGGGTAAGTTCTTCGTCGATGGCGACTTTGTCGGCATACAAACAAACTTCGGTAAGAAGGCGAGCTTCGTCCGTCTCGGCACCTTGCAAAAAATCGGATACCTTTTTACGAAGCTTTTCGGCATAGGTCGTAACCACCGAAGGGGCTCTTTCGGCAATTTCGGTCACCAACCTTTCCAAAGTCGAAAGTTTTTCGTTCAAATCGGCTTTTAACTTCTCCCCCTCTTTAACCCGCATGGCAACGAGATTTTCGCAGGCTTGCTCGGTGGCTTGTCTGCATAGCTCGGAAATGATTTCTATATCGTCTTCCGTCTCCTGTAACTCGATAACGTCGGGCATCTTCATGACGCGAGAAGCAGTCAAGTCGTTTTCAAAACCCTCGTCAGCCAATTTGCTTGCGATTTCCGAATACTTTTTTGCCAAAGGTAAATCGAGGGAAACCGAAGTTTTGTCGTCACGCGTGTTTTCGTAAAGCACGAAAACGTCCATGTGCCCTCTCGTAAGGTATTCCGAACAAACGCTCCGTACGATGTCCTCGCAAAACAGAAGGGTTCTCGGAAACTTGATGGAATAATCGGAAAATCTGTGATTGACCGACTTAATATCGATTGTGATTTTTCTACCGTCTTTCTCGGCTATGCCTCTGCCGAATCCGGTCATGCTCTTCATGGGCGACCTCGTTTTTTATTTTTCGGATAGTATACCACAAAAAAAACCGAAATACAATTAAAATATATAATAATTTATTATTTTTTCAGCATTTCCAAAAAAGTGGCTTCGTCCCAGATTTCGATGCCGAGTTTTTGGGCTTTGGCGAGTTTACTCCCCGCGTCTTCTCCGACGACGACAAGATTCACCGACGAAGAAACGGAATCGGCTACTTTCCCGCCTCTTTCTACGATTTCTTTGGCGGCGGCACTTCTTTTGAAGGAAGAAAGACTACCTGTCAAAACAACGTTTTTGCCCGAAAAAACTCCTTCTTTCTTTTCTTCCGCAACAAACGAAATTCCGGCGTTTATCAAGTTTTTTACACATTCGATATTCTTCTCGTCCGCAAAAAAACGACAGACGTTTTCTGCCATGATTTGCCCGAAGTCGTCCAAGGTAATAATATCGCTAACGGTAGCGACGGATACTTTTTCCAACGTTTCAAACCTATCGGCAAGTTGTTTTGCCGCTTTCTTACCCACCGTCGGAATACCCAAAGCAAACAAAAATCTGTCCAAAGTAATCTTCTTGCTTTTTTCGATTTCTTCCAATAAATTCTGTGCTTTCTTTTCCTTAAATCCGTCTAATTTTAACAAGTCTTCCGTCGTCAAAGAATAGAGCTGATAGGGATATTCTATTTGCAACTCGTTATATAACAGTTCTGCCGTTTTTTCACTGAAACCTTCGATATCCATACAAGGCTTCGAGGCAAAGTGATCCATTTGCGACACGATGGCGGGAGCACAGTGTTCGACGTCGGTACAGTATAAAAACGCGCCTTCCTCACGGACGGGTGCGCCGCAAGCGGGACAACGATTCGGTCGAACGGTCTCGGGGAGCCCCTCTTTTTCTTCGGCGACGCCCATAATCTCGGGGATGACGTCGTTACTTCGACGAATGAACACCCTTGAACCGATTTTTACTCCTTTTTTCAAAATATCGGCGTAATTGTTCAGCGTGGCTCTTTGTACCGTTACCCCCATCAAATCGACGGGCGTCAAAACGGCAAGGGGATTCAATCTGCCCGTTCGGGAAACCTGCCAAACGATATCCTCCACCGTCGTGGTGGTTTCTTCGGCGTCAAACTTATACGCCACCGCCCATCTCGGGAATTTCTCGGTAAAACCGATTTCTTCCCGCAAAGCAAAATCGTTGATTTTAATAACGGCACCGTCTATTAAAAAATCCATTTCGGGACGATGTTCTTCGATTTCATTCAGTTTTTCGGCAACTTCGGACGATTTATCGGTCATAAAGAAGATATCGTCGGTCAAAAAACCTTGTTCGACCAAAAACGCATGAACCTCCTCTTGCGAAGAAAAAAGTTTTCCTTCGTAATAGCCGACGTTATATGCGACAAAATCCAAATTGCGGGAAGCGGTTACTTTGGGATTTAGATTCCGAATGGCACCCGCTACGCCGTTTCTGGCGTTTTTCAGCGGAACGGAAGCGGTTTCGTTATATTTCCGCAAAGAACTTAACCGCATCAAACCTTCTCCCTGAATCTCGATTTCCCCTTTGTAGGGTATCGTCAAAGGAATACAACGTATGGTTTTTACCTGCGCCGTTACCTCCTCTCCTACGGTGCCGTCCCCTCTTGTGGCACCGGTAACCAGCACGCCGTCTCTATACGTCAGCGACAAAGTCAAACCGTCGAATTTATGCTCGACCGTCAGTTTCGGAATTTTGCCGAACTGTTTTTTGATTCTGTCAAACCACGCCGAAAGCTCCTCACTCCCTTTCGCTTTATCCAAAGAATACAGACGCAATTTATGCGGATACTGCACAAACTCTTTCAGAGTTTGACCGCCTATGCGATGGGTGGGCGACTCCGGCAAGACAAAACCCGTTTTTTCCTCCAAAGAAACCAATTCGTAATACAACGCATCGTATTCCCCGTCCGATACGGTCGGGTTGTCCAATTCGTAATACTCTTTTGCGTAACGATTCAAAAGGGGAACCAACTCCCGTATTCTTTCTATATCATCCATTTTTACACAATCTCCAATGGTGCCACCTGTAAGGTAAATTTCTTTACGCCCAAATCTTTGAACGCTACGGTTACCGTCGTATTATTGCCCTCTCCGTCCATAATAATTATGGTTCCGATGCCGTATTTTTTATGTCTGACTTTGGTACCAACATGATAAGCCGAAATGTCTTTCGGTGCGTTATTGGTTGCCGAGGCTACCGAAGTCGGCAGTTGTATTTGCGTTTTCGGTTGTTGTGAAACGGGCTTCGTATTATACGAAGGCGTCAAATAGGTAGGTTCGTCCTGCTCTCTGTCACAACCTTTCCCTACGATAGAGCGATAGCCGGCTTTTTTCCAAGGATTAAAAGGTTGCTCGGCTACGAGTTGCGTACCTTTTGCTTCGCTCATAAAGCGAGAAGGACGTACCGTCTCGGTACGATTATATTTTCTTCTGGTTCCGTTTACGGCGGAAATATACAAAAGATCTCTCGCACGCGTGATAGCCACGTACATAACGCGACGTTCTTCGTCGACGCCGTTATCTTCCCGTAGACTCTGCGAAGAAGGAATCGTCCCTTCTTCACAAGCCACGATAAAGACGACGGGGAATTCCAAACCCTTAACGGCGTGCATGGTGGCAAGCGTCAGGGTATCGTCGTCCTCGTCTTCTTCGGATTTTTCCATATTCAGTAAAACGGTATGTAAAAATTCTTCCGGCGTGGTGTTTTCCTTATAGTTTTCTTCGACGTACGTCAAAAATTCTTCGATATTTTCCCAGCGGTTCAAGTCGTCTTCTTTGCCGGTAGAGCGGTAATACGTTTCAAAACCGACCATACCCACCAATTCTTGACAAAAATCGGAAAAAGACAAAAGTTTCTGTTGTTGTTTTAACGCTCCGATTAAGTCTCGGAATACGGCGATTTTTGACTTTACCGACACCGAAAAATCGGTAACGGCAATATCCATGATGACGTCATACAACGTTTCGCCGCGCTGGGCGGCATACTGCAACATTTGTTCCACCGTCGTATCCCCGATGCCTCTTTTCGGCAGATTTATCACACGAACGATGGCATCGGTATCGGCAGGATTTACCAAAATTTTCAGATAGGCAAGTACGTCCAAAATTTCCTTTCTGTCAAAGAATTTGAACCCTCCGTATACCCGATAAGAAATCTTGTTTCTATTCAAATTTTGTTCAAACAGACGTGTCAGCGCATTGTTCCGAACAAGGATAGCAAAATCTTTATTTGTGTAGCCCTTGCTACGTTTAAGCTTCTTTATTTGGTCGATAACGCTATCGACTTCTTCATATTCCGTCGAATACAGATTATATTCTACGCCATTCCCCTTCCCGCTTTCGGTAAAAAGTGCTTTGGGACTGCGTGCCGTATTATGTCGAATCAAGCGATTGGCACTGTCCAAAATTTCTTGTGTAGAGCGATAGTTTTGTTCCAATTTATGCGTTTTCGCATTGGGGAAGGACTTGTCAAAATCAAGAATATTCCGAATATCGGCACCTCGCCAACCGTAAATACTTTGGTCGTCGTCGCCTACGGCGAACACGTTTTGCCACTTACACGCAAGCAATTTCAGTATTTCGAACTGAATCCCGTTGGTATCCTGAAATTCGTCAACGTGAATATACCGAAACTTCGTCGCGTAATAGGTGCGTACGTCTTCGTTATCCCGAAGAAGGATATAGCACTTCATCAACAAATCGTCAAAGTCCATCGCGTTATTTTCGTGCAGTACTTCATCGTAGCGTTGATAGACTTCGCTTATCAACATGGCGTCCTTCTCGTCCTTTCTTATTTTGTTAAAATAGGCATCGGGCGAAAGTCCGGCATTTTTGGCAAGGCTGATGTGATAGGCGTACTTACTCTTGTCTTTGTCTTCTTCTAAGTGTTTTTCACGCAAAACCTTCCCGAGCGCTCTGCTCGAAGCCGATTCGTCATAGATACTGAATCCCGAAGTATAGCCTATTTTCTCTCCGTATCTGAAAAGAATTTTTACGCAAAGGGAGTGGAAGGTGGATACCCATACCGAGTTTTCTCCCAGCATATCGGTTAAACGCTGTTGCATTTCCCTCGTCGCCTTATTGGTAAAGGTTATGGCGAGGATATTCCACGCATTGACGTGCAGTTCGCCGATAAGGTAGGCGATTCGGTAGGTAAGGACACGGGTTTTTCCGCTTCCCGCTCCGGCAAAAACAAGGACGGGGCCTTCGGTGTCTTGTACCGCTTTTTTTTGTTCTTCGTTTAGTGTAGATAAATCAATCATATTATTCACTGTCCGGTAAAAATATTTTTTTTGCGGTGTGTACGGCGTAATTGTCGGTCATACCCGCAAGGTAGTCACATACGTTCGTCTGCAAATCTCCCCATCGTAATTCGGAAGGAATCTCATCGGGATGCGCAATAAAAAACTTAAAAAGCATGGAGAGCAGTCTGTCCGCTTTCTGTTGCAATTCGGCTCCCGCTTCGCTGAAATACACCCTCTCGAACATGAAATCACGCAGTTTGTTCATATAATAATCCCCTTGGTCACTCAACGAGATTTTGTCCTTTTGATAGCTGTGTTCCACTATATCCAAAACGAGGGTATTGATTCTTTCCCCTTTCGTATTGCCTAAAAATTCTCGGCAGTCGGCGGGAATGTCCTCGGGCTTCAATACGCCGGCTCGCACCGCATCGCTGATATCGTGATTGATGTAGGCGATTCTGTCGGCATAGGATACCACTTTTCCTTCCAAAGTGCAAGGGTTTCCGCTACTTTTGTGTTGCAAAATTCCGTCCCGCACTTCGTACGTAAGATTCAGTCCTTCTCCGTTGTTTTCCAAAACATCCACCACACGCAAACTTTGTTCGTTGTGATAAAAATGTCCCGTCAAAGCGTTCAACACCCTTTCTCCCGCATGACCGAACGGCGTATGCCCTAAATCGTGTCCCAAGCCAATGGCTTCGGTTAAATCTTCGTTCAGCAGTAAAGCGCGCGAAACGGTTCTTGCGATTTGCGTAACTTCCAACGTATGCGTCAGGCGGGTACGAAAATGGTCGTCTTGAGGACTTAAAAAAACCTGCGTTTTGTGTTTTAGCCGTCGAAACGCCCGACAATGAATGATTCTGTCGCGGTCGCGTTGAAATTCCGTACGCAGCGGACAGGGTTCTATGGCTTTGAGCCGACCTTTACTGTCCTCGCTTTTCATGGCGTACGGACTGAGAAAGGTTCTTTCAAACAATAGCTGTTGCTCTTTCATAATCATTCTCCCGTATGTAGTGTCTATACTATACCAAAAAAATCACATTTCTTCAAGCAAAAAATGAATTTGCTTTACAATAGGTTTGTTTTTTAGTACACTATCTTATATGCAAAAATGGGAAACACATTTACACACGTACAAAGGTAGCTCTTGCGCCAAAGTGAAAGTCAAAAAAATAGCCAAGCTTTATGCCGAAAACGGCTATAGCGGTATCGTCTGCACCAACCATTTTAACATGGCGAATTTCGAAAGCTATTATCACGGAAAAAAATCCCTTTGGATTCCCAAATACTTAGAGGAATTTTACGCACTGAAAAAGGCATGTCAAAAATACGGCATCACCGTTCTGTTGGGTTTGGAAATGTCCCTTCTCTCCCAACAAAAAGAACGGGGGAAAAAGGGTTATACCGAGCTTCTTCTTTACGGCATAACGCCCGAAGAATTGCTTTCTTACGGCGTCAGCCTCACCAAATACACACCCGAAGAATTATTCCGTTTTTGCAATCAACGAAACTGGTTGCTCATTCAGTCGCATCCTTTTCGGACGGGCGTCGTTTTGCACGACCTAACCTGTTTACACGGTTTGGAAGTCTATAACGGACACCCACGCCATAAAAATCACAACGAACTTGCTCTTGCCTGCGCCCAAGAACATCGGTTGTTGCAGACGGCGGGTAGCGATTTCCACGAAATCGACTGGGCAAAAAGCGGGATGCTCTTTGCCGACGACGTACCGATTCACACCGAACAAGACTTCGTCCTTGCCGTTCGCTCGGGAAAATTCGATATAAAACGAAGAAATTAAATTTCCTTTCCCAAAAACTTGCTTTTTCATAGGAAAATGGTATAATGAAAGCAATTCAATAAAAAAGTCATTTGAAGAATGTAGGAGATGGTCTTGCGACCGACCGAAGGAGTAATACTCTCAGGTGCCGAAGTCTTTCGGCGGGAACTATATTTCGATGACACTCCGGAGAAGTCGATCGCGACTGCCGAAGGGGCAATGCGCAGTATTCTTGCGCCAATCTCTCAGGCAAACGGACGGAGCATTTTTCCCGACAATTCCGCTTTCGCTATCGGAATTTTTCGGATTTTGCTTTTCGGAGTTAAACGTTTTCGTTTGACTCTTTTTTATTGGAAAAGCTTAGTAGGAGGTTCCTTTTTATGTGGAACACAATCATTGAGGGCATCACGAAAGCCAACGATTTCGTCAACAATATCGTTTGGGGTTGGCCCACCATCATTCTCATTCTTGCGACGGGTTTGCTTTTCACCATTCGTTTGAAAGGCATGCAAGTCAGAAAACTACCCGAATCCATCAACGCCACCATCGTCCCCGTCATCAAGGATTTCAAAAAGAAAAAAGGCGAAAAACGTACCAAAACCCAGTCGGTTTCGCAATTTGAAGCCTTCTGTTCGGCGATTTCGGGAACCGTAGGTACGGGAAACATCATCGGCACCGTTTCCGCCATATTGACGGGCGGGCCCGGTTCTGTTTTTTGGATGTGGGTTTCCGCTTTTTTCGGCATGATAACAAACTATTCCGAAAACGTCTTAGGTTTGTACTACCGTAAAAAAGACAAGGAAGGAAATTTCTCGGGCGGTGCTTTCTATTATATTTCTTACGGTATCAAAAAGTGCAAATGGCTCGGTTATCTCGCCGCCGTTTTCTGTCTTTTTGCGGCGGTCGGTATGAGCGGCGTACAAACCAACAAGATTTCTTCCACCATAGCCACCACCTTTCAAATGCAGGACAACCTTCTTTTTAAGTTGATAATCGGTATCGTGATTGCGATTTTGACCGGCGTCGTCATTATCGGCGGCATCAAACGTATCGGGAAAATAGCATCCGTTCTCGTGCCGTTCATGACCATCGTTTTCATTATCCTTGCCCTTGTCGGTATTTGTATGAATATCACCGCCATTCCGCAGGCTTTTGCGTTGATTTTCAAAAACATCGTCAGTTTCAAAGCCCTTGCCGGCGGTTTCGGTGGGTACGCCTTTTCACAAATCATTAAAAAAGGCATGGCGCGCGGCGTTTTTTCCAATGAGGCGGGGCTCGGTTCTTCGGTTATCGCACACTCGGCTTCCGAAACGAGAGAACCCGTAAAACAAGGACTTTGGGGTATCTTTGAGGTTTTCCTCGACACCTTTGTTATTTGTACGCTTATGGCGATTCTCGTCCTCACTACCTATATCAAAAACGGAATGTTGGATAGCTTTTCGGCAAGCACTTCGGACGCCGCCACCGCACTCGGTGCCTTTACGGGAAATTTCGGAACTTTCGGAACCGTCATGTTTGCCGTCATCTTACCTTTGTTTGCTTTCACCACCATTTTGGCTTGGTCGTATTACGGGGAAAAAGCCACCGAATTCTGCTTCCAAAATCTCAACGGGAAAGGGAAGAAAATCAGCGTCCTCGTTTTCAAAATTCTGTTCGTCCTGTTTATCGTAGCGGCGGCAGTCATCGAAAGCGATTTGATTTGGAGCATCGACGACACCTTTAACGGATTGATGGCTTTCCCGAACCTCGTTGCTTTAATCATCCTCAGCGGTAAAGTCGTCAAAATAACCAAAAACTATTATCAACGCAAAAAAGGAATATCGGTCGAACCGATGCTTTCGGCATATCCCGAACAGAATCTCGAATTTATCGAAGACCTAAAAAAAGAAAAGCACTAAAGGCTTTCTCCAAAAGAAAAACGCTCGGGTTTTGCCCGAGCGTTTTTTACTGAAAACTGCTTAAAACGTAACCGTTTTCGGCGGTTCGATGAAAGAACAGAAAACGGCGGTGGCATCGACGAAATAAAACACCTCGGTATTGCCGTCGTCCTCGTTGTACATAGAACGAAGAACGGGATATTGGTCGAGCATGTGCTTTTTGGCGTCCCGTCTGTCGTCGGCAAGAAGTTTGCCCGAAAGTCTAATCCATTTCTTCCCGTCAAACGCACAAATCTCCACAGAGGGATTTTCATGAATCTGCTTGCTGACCTCTTTGACTTTTCCCGTCTGAATATACAGTTTCCCGTCCCATATATCCACCGTTCCGAACGGACGCACTTTGGGTTTTCCGTCCTCTACCATCGCCAAATAATAGGTTTCGCACTTTTTCAAAAACTCGTATACTTCTTCCATATCGACAATCCATCCTTGTTTTTATGACATCATTATAGTATGGAAACGTTTTTTTGTAAATATTTTTTTCAAAAACTATAAAAAAAGAATTACCGTTTGCAGTAATTCTTTTTTTGGTCTGGGTAAGAAGATTTGAACTTCCGGCCTCTTGAACCCCATTCAAGCGCGCTACCAAACTGCGCCATACCCAGTCAACGTACTTTATTTTACAACGATTCCGTTCTTTTGTCAATGGATTTACCCGCCTTGCGAAAAGAATTTCGAAAAAGTTTTCAAAGGGGATGCTTAGCATCCCCTTCCTCGTTAAAACTTGAATCCTTGTTTTTGTAACGACATCAACTGCAAATTAACTTGTTCCAAAAATTCTCGATTGGTTTTTGTCTTTATCAACATATTTAACAGATTTTCGGTAGCATCGGCACTGTCCCCCGTTCCCAAGAGTTTCCGCATCGCCCACGCCCCCTGCAATTCGTTTTGGTCGAGAAGGAGTTCTTCCATACGGGTACTGCTCTTGTACAAATCGATGGCGGGGAAAATTCTCTTTTCACTCAAACGGCGGTCAAGATGGATTTCCATATTGCCCGTTCCTTTGAATTCTTCGTAAATGACGTCGTCCATACGGCTTCCCGTATCCACCAAAGCGGTGGCGATAATGGTAAGACTGCCGCCGAATTCGATATTACGGGCGGCACCGAAAAACCTTTTCGGACTGTGGAGTGCTCCGGGATCGATACCACCCGAAAGCGTTCTGCCCGTCGGTGCTATGGTTAAGTTATAGGCGCGTGCGAGTCTTGTCAAACTGTCCATTAAAATAACGACGTCTTCTCCCAATTCCACCAAGCGTTTGGCTCTTTCCAAAACCATTTCCGCCGCCTTTGTGTGATGTTCGGGCGTTTCGTCAAACGTCGAAAAAACAACTTCGCCTTTGATGCAACGTTGCATATCGGTAACTTCTTCGGGACGTTCGTCAATCAGTAAAACAATTAAATGCGAATCGGGATAATTTACGGCAATACTGTTTGCCACTTTTTTCAAAAACGTCGTTTTGCCTGCCTTCGGCGGAGAAACGATCATGGCTCTCTGCCCTTTTCCGATAGGTGCTATCATGTCGATACAACGGATGGCAAAATCATTATAAGAACCGGGTATTTCCAATCGGTATCTTTGATTGGGATAAATCGGTGTTAAGGTATCAAAATTTTTTCTTTTATGGATAACAGACTCGGGATCTCTGCCGTTTACCGATAAAATGGCGGATATGCGCGGACGTGCCGCATCGCCGTTCTTTTTTACTTCGGCTCGAATCCAATCCCCTTTTCGTAATCCCGAAGCCTTGATTCTTTGTGCGGGAATATAGGCATCGCCTTCACCCGCTTCATAATTACAAACACGAATAAATCCGTACCCGTCCGGTAATATCTCCAAGACGCCTTCTTTGATTTCGATAATCTCGGGTTCCTGCTGTGCCGGTTTCTCGGCTTCCGTATCTTCCGGCAATCGCACCGGCGGTGTATTGGGCTTAAACGATTGCCCATGCGTATTCGGCTTATTCTCGGTATTCGGGACGCTGTTGGGGCGGCGGGTGGGCGTAATCTTCCCATGTGTAAACGGAACTTTTTTCTCCTTAGGCGGCGTGGCAAAAATCTGCTCGGGCGGTATGGTTCCTTCCAAAATCTCCGATTGCTTCCCTTCTTCCGTTTCCTCAACGGGTGCCGCGGAATCTTTTAATACCACGATACCGCTCGTTTTTTGCGGACGTCCGGGTTTTTTCTTCGTCGATTCGATTTGTACGTTTCTCTGTATTTCTTCTATGGTTTTATGTTCGGTAATCTCTAAAATCGCTTGAATCAACGCTTCTTTTTTTAATGCCGTCGGGCTTTTCACGCCGACGTCGGTTCCGATGACACGCAAATCGTGTATCTTCATAGATTCCAGCATTTCTCCGGTATAATGGAAATAATCCACAAAAAAATTCCTCCTGTATTAGAAAACTCACAAAATTCATTAAACTACGGTGTATAAATGAGAACTTTTACGATCCTAATAAAACTATAAAAAATGATTGTCTATATTGTACACAGAATATTCCCTTCTGTCAATGATTTTATGCTTTTTTTCAAAAAAAAGAACGAAAATACTTCCGTTCTTTTTGACTTTTTATGATAAATAATGTCAACGTGTTATTTCGTAACGTCTTGCATAAGCTCTTTGTAAAAGTTTACGGCAGGCTCCAAGTTTATTATATCGACGCACTCGTTCAACCCATGAATGGAAGAAAGTTGTTCTATGGTAACGGTAAACGGAACAAAGCGGAAAACGTTATCGCAGATTCTGCTGAGGAATCGACTGTCACTCGCACCCGTCATAATATAAGGAACGGCAACCGCGTTCGGGAAACACTTTTCGATATGCTTCTTAAGGAACGCAAATTGCTCTCCCTTGTAGTCGCTAATACCCGATTCTATGCCTTCGTCAATCACTTCGGTTTCGACGTCGTATTTTTTTGCCAATGCCGAAATGGCTTTAATGCTGCCCGCACTTCCCTGATGATGAGAAAAACGCATATTCCCCGTTACGAAGGCGGTTTCGGGAATGACGTTTAAGCCGTTGGAACCCTTTGCCGTCGTAAACGCAAGAGTGGTCTTGAACAAAGCACCCGCTTGTAACGAAAGCGCGGGAACGATCTTTTCCAAAAGCGGTTTGAACCAAGAAGCGTGTTTTAAGATAAAGCGTAACGGCGCACTCTTGACTTTCGTGGCGACGCCCTGTAAAGTACCCAGCAAAACGGGACTTAATTTTGACCGGAAGACTTTGCCTTTTTCGGCTTCCGCCATAAATTTTCCCAAACGCACCAGCGGCGTGTCCTTAGGCGGGGTAGAAGCATGTCCGCCATGAGAATGTGCCACGAATTTTAAGTCCGCACGTCCCTTTTCGCCGACTCCGACCATAGCGAAGCAACTTCCTTCTTTCGTTAGCCCGAAGGGATCGGGAATCATCATTCCCCCTTCGTCCATTACCAACGCAAAACGAATACCTCTTTCTTGTAAGACAAGGCTGATCTTGTCGCATCCGATACCGTCCGTTTCTTCGGTACAGGCAGACTCAAAATAGATGTCCGTTTCGGGAACAAAGCCTTCTTCAAGGAGTTCTTCCGCCGATTGCAACATACAGAACAGACCGCCTTTGGTGTCAAGAGTTCCTCTGCCCCAAAGCTTGCCTTCCTCGATTGCACCCGAAAAAGGAGGATACTTCCATTCTCCCGTCGCCGAAACGACGTCGTGGTGGTTCATGAAAAGAACGGGATTTTCGGAAGATTTCCCCGCCCATTTCAACAGAATCCCACCTTCGAATTCTTCATAGGTACATACTTCGAAGATTTTCGGGAAAAGGACTTTCAGTTCTTGCCGCAGAACGGCAAAGTTCTCGTTTTCACGATTGTTGTAGTCGGAAACCGTTTCGATTTGAATCAATTTCGACATTCTTTCCGCATAATAAAAGTTTTTATCCATAATGGTTTTATTATATAGATTGTTTTAATATTTGTCAAGGGATAAAAATCGTTATTCCGCGCCTTTTTTTTCGTTGATTTTGGACTTCAATAAATCCAGCCCTTCCGAGTACCCCGTATACCCATGCCCTTTCACGCAGGCAAAGGCGTATTCCGAGATATATGAAAATCTACGGTAGCTTTCTCTCGTGTCGGGATCGGTGATATGAACTTCCACCGTCGGCAAAGAAACGGCTTTAAGGGCATCCAAAATCGCAAGACTGGTATGCGTATATGCCCCTGCATTGATTAAAATGCCGTCATACTTTTTATAAGCCTTATGAATAAATCCCACTATCTTTCCTTCTTCGTCGGAACAAACGCACCGAACCCGTATTTTTCTTTCTTTTGCACCGTTTCGGATAAACTTTACCAAATCTCGATAGGTTTTGAGTCCGTAAAGATCGGTTTCTCGAATACCGAGCATATTCATGTTTACGCCGTTTATCACCAATATTTTTATCATGCTTCTTCTCCCGACATAATATTATCCAAAATTGCCACCGCGCACACGGCTTCCACGCAGACCGCACAACGCGGAACGATGCAGACGTCGTGCCGTCCTTCTATCGTGATTTTTGCATTTTCCCCCGTACGCAGATTGACGGTGTCCTGTTCTATACCGATAGAAGGGGTGGGACGTATCGCAACGGTAAAAGTAAGGGGCATGCCGTTGGAAATTCCGCCGTTGATACCGCCCGAATGATTGGTCTTGGTGCGAACCTTTCCGTCTTCGAAAACAAAGGCGTCGTTAGCTTGACTTCCTCGCATGGCGGCGAGGTCAAAACCCGAACCGAACGCCACTCCTTTGACGGCGGGTATGGCGAAAAGCAAACGGGAAATACTGCCTTCCAGACTGTCAAACATATACTCCCCTACCCCTACGGGCAAACCGGTAACCGTACACGAAACAATTCCGCCCACCGAATCTTTTTCCGCCTGAACGGTTTTGAGTAGGTTTTCTATTTCCGCTTGACACGTTTCGCCTCCGATACTCTGCACCGAAGCTTCCACGCTTACCCCTTTTTCCGACAAAATTTGTTTGCAGATTCCTCCCAAACAAACAAGAGGTGCCGTCAGCCTGCCCGAGAATTTTCCACCGCCCCGTCCGTCGAAGTTTTCGTACTTGGTATACCCGACATAATCGGCGTGTGAAGGTCGAGGAGTATCGGCAAACACGTAGGGTACGGAATCGACGTCTCGGTTTTCAAACCGAACCGAAACCACGCCCGTCGTCTTTCCGTTTTCCAATCCGGACAAAGATACAACATCATCCTCCTTCCGAGGGGTGGCAAAAGCCGTTGCCGGTTTTCTTCTGTCGCAAAACGCCTGCAAAGCTAATAAGTCGACGGGAAAGGACGACAAACCGTACAAAGTTCCACCGATTTGCCGATCGTGCGAAGCACCGAAGACTTCTATTGCCAACCTTCTGCCTTTCCAAAAAGAAAATTTGGTATCCTTCATACACCGCCTCCGCAAAGTTTTTTTACATCCTCAAAAAAAGACGGATAGGATTTTTCGATTCCTTCGATATTGTTCACCGTAGAATTGCCCGTCAAAAGAGACGTCAACGTGCAAGCCATAATCATACGGTGGTCGTGTCTCCCGTCAAAATCTCCTCCGTTCGGGTTGCCTCCGAATACGCTCAGGTCTTCCCCGTCGTACTCGCTCACTATCCCCGCCGCAGCGAGCATGGCTCGTATCCCCTCCAAACGGTCGCTTTCTTTGTCACGCAATCTCCGCACGTTTTTCAAAAGGCTTTTGCCTTGACAAAACGCACAGTATGCGGCAAGTACCGGCACGAGATCGGGTGTATCCGACGCATCGTACTCGATTGCAAAATTCTTCTTTTGGGTTACCGTAATACATTCATCGGAAGTACAAACTTCGGCTCCCGACTGTCGCAATAATTCTATTATTCTTTTATCCCCTTGATAGGAATCGCAAGAAAGTCCTCTAACCTTTATCCTGCCGCTTAACGCTGCCAAACAAAAATAAAAAGCGGCGTTTGACCAATCCCCTTCTATCGTTTTTCCCTTCGGTTGTTGCGACGGCTGTCCGGATGCTATCGAGAAACCGTCGTCTTCTTTTTTTACACCAATACCGAATCTGCCCATCGCGTCGATCGTCATATCGACGTAAGGTGACGAAACAAGGGAGGAAGTTAGGTGAATTCTTCCGCCCTTTCGGCACGCCGTCAAGAGTCCGGAAACGAATTGAGAACTGCCGTCTCCCCGAATAAAGAATTCCGTTCCTTTCCATTTTCCCGAAACCGAAATATCCTTTCCGTCCGTCGCAATAACGGCACCGTTCCGTACCAATTCTTCCAATAGGGGCAAGTGATTCCTTTCGGCAAGTTTTCCTTCGGTATGAAAAACACATTCTTTCCCGAGCATACAAACGATCGGAAGCAAGAATCGTAACGTGGTTGCCGATTGTTTCGGAAATAAATCCTTTTTACCCGATTGCAAAGCGTGCAAACAATCGACTGTGGCACGTTCGTCCTCCGACAATTTTTCGAGCGGAATCCAAGAAGAAAAATCTCCCCCCGTCAGATAAGACAGAATCGCCATTCGGTGAAAATACGATTTGGACGGAACGGCAAAAACCGTTCCGTCCAAAGACGTAATTTTTTCGGTGAAAACTTTTTTCATGTTCAAATGGGTGGGTGGG
>DCGI01000028.1:0-8595 GCA_002315475.1 Christensenella sp. UBA1782
ATCTATTCGAACGTCATAAGCGTGTCCATGACGGGTGCTACGCAACAGGTTTACGTGACGAATACCCCCGCCGCTCAGCAAACCATAACGTTGACCGACGCTAATTATACGGGATTACCCATAGCGAATGCCGTATTGACGTTTACGGCGACAACTTAAGAAAAAATGACTTTTTTCGTAACGGTTCTTTGTGAAGACGTCCCTTGCTGCTTGCTGTTAAAAAAGGAAAACAAGACGCTTTGCAAAGTGACGATAGAGGAAAAGAAAACGATTTGGGCGGTCGATACCGATGAAAAAGAATTGTGTTTCGAAATGAAAAATCGTTCTTTTGTACGAGCAAAACATGTAGTTTGCGCTTGCGAATACGTTGTCTTAAACTATAACGAAGTTTATGAAAATACTTTTTATTTAATGGATGCTTTTTATGGCTTTCCTATTTCCGGTACGATGTTTTTTCAATAATAAAGCCTCTCGCTTTTTGCGAGAGGCTTTGTTTTTTGTACTTATGAAAGATTATCGAATAATGGATTTGTCGACAAGTTTGTATCCGTAACAATCGAAAGTGGAATCCGATGCGATTTCGATGATAGTGCAACCTCTTTGTTCGGTTTCTTTGTCGATACCGTGATAGGCAAGGTAATCGATGCTCAATCCGTAGGTCAAACGGATAAATTTATCTCCGCTTCCGCCGTTATAATCCAAAGAGAAATTGTTATAGTGGTCGTGTCCGCAGAAAATCCCTTGCGTACTGCCGAAACGTAGCATGGTTTCAAACATTTCGTCGGGAGTAACGCCGCAGTATACCCACTTTCCGTCAATATCTTCTCCCATGATACCGTAGTGCAGTTTTACGTTAGCGGTGTCGGATTTATTATTGTTATACCATTCTGTATACGCGGATTTGTATTCTTCGGAAGGAATATGGTAGAATGCGAGCGATTTGACGGTCATGGAGTCGTCGGTAATACCCAGTGTTTTCTTGTTGGCTTTATTGAGCGTGTCGAGGGTTTCTACATACCAATCAATTTGACATTTGTGCATGTGATCGTATTCTTGATAGAATCCTTCTTCGTAAGAATGGGAGTCAAAAAGAAAAAGGCTTTGCGTGATGACTCCGGCAGAATTCTTGATATTGATGACGGTGTTACCGTATCCCGCATCCCCTTCACAACCTTCATAGTTGGGGATATTTCCCGAAAAACTGCTTTTATACAGGCATTTGGTCAGATTGCCGACTTTGATTTGTTCGGCATACCAAGCGTCGATATCGGCTCTTTCGTAAAAACTATAGACTTCGGTGTCGTGATTTCCGTAAGTAAATGTCCAATAGACGCCGAGTTTTTCCATCAGAGCGGTAAACTCCGTAACGGGCGTCATATTGTTAAATGTTCCCGCTTGGAAAGGAACGGGATAAGCAATATCTCCCGTAATGATAACCAAATCGGGTTTCACGTCAAGAATTAAAGTAGAAACGGCTTCCAGTGCCTTTCTGTCTTTTACCATGGAGATAAAACCACCTCCGACATGCACGTCGGTCAGTTGCATAATCTTAAAGGTACGGTCGCAGGTAAACGTCCAAAAACCGGTTTCTTCGTCGAGGACGGGGGCGGCAAGTTCGGATGCTTCCTTCGTATTTACGCTTTTGGCATAGCGAATATTGAGTTTGTTTCCTACGACGGAAACAAGCATACAGGCGGAAACAGCCAAGAATAAACAGGAAAAAATAATACCCGTTATTCTCCAACCGTTTTTACGATTTTTTTTATTTTTCATGATAACCTCACTTAATTTTTATTAGTATATACTATAACATAATTTCGTATTTTTGTAAAGACTAAATGAAAAAAACGGGTAGTTTTATGGAAAATATTATTTTTAGAGTAAAACGGTATCGGCAAAGATTTGTAAAGCTTTCCGAAAATGTTCTTCCGTTTTTTCCATGTTTTCGGCAAGAGTCAAAGAGCTGTCGTTGCACTCGAAAATGCCCTCGATACCGTTCGGCAAAGACTCGGATGCGTTCTTGCCGCAAAAAACGTTTATTTTTTTGTTTTCTTTCCGTACCGCACTTAAAACGGTGCCGATAAGTTTTCCCATGGAGCTGGTTTTATCAAACTTACCTTCTCCCGTAAGAATGTAGTCGGCTTTTTCACATTCCTCGGTAAAGTGGATTAAATCCAAAAAGTATTGACTGCCCGAAAGAAGCTTCCCTTTCAAAAAGGCAAGGACGCAATATCCCAAACCTCCCGCCGCACCGGTACCTTCCCATTCGGGAGAACAACCCAAAAAAGCTGTTTTTTCGGCGAAATGTTGCATATTTTCTTCTAAAATGCGTTGTTTTTCAGGCGTTTTTGCTCCCTTTTGGGGGGCAAAAACGAAAGAACATCCGTTCTCGCCGAGAAGGGGGTTTTTTACGTCGCAAAGAGCGGTAAAAGTTAAACCTTCGATATTCTTTATAAAGTCCGTCAAATCCAAAGAATCAATTTCGGCGAGAGTGCCGCCCGTGGGCACGAAGCTTTCACCGTTTCTGCGCAAAAACTTTCCGCCAAGCGCCGAAACAAGTCCGGCACCGCCGTCGTTTGTCGAGCTGCCGCCCAAACACAGAACGAAATTCTTTTTCCCGATATGTTTGGCTTGCAGGATTTGTTCGCCCATTCCGAAAGTGGTGGTATAAAACGGATCTTTTATTAAAGTATCGGGAAGTCCCGAAGAATTGGCGACGGCGATATAGGCGGTATCTTTTCCGAAAGCATACGTTCCTTTTTTTTGGAAGAAGTTTCCGTCCGTAATGGTGGTCGTCAAGGTTTGAGCGCCGGTCAGGTATGCGATGGTTTCCACGCTTCCTTCTCCGCCGTCAAAAGCGGGATAGGTCGAAAAAGTTGCGCTCGGGAACCGTTCCGAAAGGACTTCTTTTGCGATTTTACAAAAATCAAAGGCAGAAAGACTCCCTTTGAAGCTGTCGGGTACTACTAAAAAATGCACTTTTTACTCCAATCGCAAAATTGCGTTGACATGATAATTTTTTAATATTATACTATTCTTACTCCGAAAAATCAAGAAAGGTTTTTATAATTATGAAAAAAATAATGATATTGGATACGACACTCCGCGACGGCGAACAAGCTCCCGGTAACAGCATGCACGTTTATGAAAAACTGGAGATGGCAAAAAACCTTCGCAAGTTGGGTGTCAATATAATCGAGGCGGGCTTTGCTTCGGCTAGTCCCGACGACTTTGAATCGGTCAAAGAAATCGCAGACCAAATTCAAGGCTGTACCATTTGCACTTTGTCCCGTTGCCTTCGAGAAGACATAGACCTTTCTTTCGAGGCGTTAAAGAATGCCCAAAACAAAAGAATACATCTGTTCCTTGCTACAAGTCCGTTGCATTTGCAGTACAAATTACAGATGACCGAGGAGGAGTGTTTGCAAAGAATCGACGAGTCGGTTCGCTATGCAAAAACCTTGTTCGACGATATACAGTTTTCGTGCGAAGACGCCACAAGGACGGATATTGCTTTCTTAAAGAGAGCGACAAAAACAGCCATCGATGCCGGGGCAACCGTTATCAATATTCCCGATACGGTAGGATATACGTTTCCGAACGAAATGTATACCATGATTCGTACCCTCAAAGAAGCATTTCCCGAAACCTGTTTTTCGGTACATTGTCATAATGATTTGGGTATGGCAGTCGCCAATACCCTTGCCGCCATAGAGGGTGGCGTTTCACAAATCGACTGTACCGTCAACGGCATCGGAGAACGTGCGGGCAATACCGCTTTGGAGGAGGTCGTCATGGCTTTGAAAACCAGAGCGGAACACTACCAAGCGGAAACCGATATCGTCTTAAAGCAAATATTTCCCGTTTCGCAGGCTTTGACCGCCATAACCGGCATTAAAAACGCACCGACGAAACCGATTGTCGGGAAAAACGCCTTTATGCACGAAGCGGGGATTCATCAACACGGTGTACTCGCCAACAGACAAACCTATGAAATCATCGATCCCACCGAACTCGGTATCGTCAAGAACGAATTGGTATTGGGAAAACACAGCGGAAAACACGCTTTGGTTGATTATTTGGAAAGTTTGGATATAAAGTTGACGGACGAGGAAGTAAACGGTTTGTTTGCCGAGTTTAAGGATCTTGCCGATAAGAAAAAGAAAATAACCTATAAAGATATCATGTATTTATTGTCGCACAGGCATAACGTAAAATACACGAGAAAATACTCTATATATAGTTATAGCATTATGACCGTAAAAGGGAATTCTGCCTTTGCTACGGTAAAACTCAATACCGAGAACGGTGTAAAAGCGGCGGAATCGATCGGCGACGGACCTCTGGATGCGGCGTTCAAGACGATCAACCGCATTTTAGGGAAAGACTTTCACCTTTTGGACTGGCAATCTACCGCCGTTACCGAAGGGGAGGACGCCCTCGGTATGACGACGCTTCGACTTGCCTGTGACGGAAAAGAAGTGACGGGTAGAGGTGCTTCGACCGATACGGTGGAAGCCAGTATTATGGCGTACGTCAATGCGTGTAATAAACTCGTATGAAAAAAATCGTAACTTTGCTTTCGTCTGACGGTTGTCCCTATGCGGAAACCGTCAAGGTCTTCTTGCAGGATGTCTGTCTTCGTTACGGTATCGAAGTTTCACTGTACGACGATAAGCAATCGACTTTTCTTAGGTACGGAGATGCCGTCCTGTCCTTTTCAGAAGATTCCGTTGAAATGGATTTTTTGGCAAAGGAACAAAAACTTTGGACAAAAGTGTATCTGTTGCAACAAAATAAAGAAAAATTTTTGGTGCAAGAGAATTGTGGCGGTATTCCGTACGGTGTCAAAGGCATCCGAAAAGGTCTTTTGGGACGGGAAGCTTTCGAAGAAGATCGTTTGTCGGAAATCGAGATAGAAAGGACGGGCAGAGTAGCTTTCGAGCTTGCCGAAAAGAACGGCTATCCTTTACGAAGTATCGATCAAGCCGATCGGGAAGAAGTTTCTAAACTATGGAGAAGGAGTATGGCGCAGGTTTGGGACGACTATCCTTTTGTGGACTGTAAAGACGTGCTTTTCGACAGGTTTTTTGAAACCGAAAAAGAAGAAAACTGCGTATACGTAACAACCGGCAGAAACGGGAATTTGTTGAAAGGATATTATCGAAGCAAAAACCATTCTGTGCCTTATTACTATATCGGTGACGATACGTTTGCATATTACGGAAGCGTTTCGGGGGACTTACAGTCCTACTTGCTTGCCGTTTGCTTCCTTTTGGAAGAGAGTTTCGGAATTTCCGAAGGCAGAGTTTTGCGAAAAAGAGTGTCGAAATTACAAAAGAGTGAAAAAAATCTTGCCAATATCCTTAGTTTTGTGTTACAATAGACGACGTTTGTGAGGTGTACTATGAAATATGATGTTATTATCGTGGGTGCAGGTCCCGCAGGAATTTTTACCGCTTACCAACTTTTGGAAAAAGGCTTTGCCGGAAAAATAGCAATTTTTGAAGAGGGTAAAACTTTGGAAAAACGTTCTTGTCCCAAAAACGTAACCAATAAATGCGTGCAATGTAAACCTTGTTGTAACATTACGGCGGGTTTTGCGGGTGCCGGTGCGTTCAGTGACGGAAAACTATCGTTAAGCTGTGAAGTCGGCGGTGATTTGCCCGATTTGATAGGTGCAAGAAAGGCACAGGAATTGATAGACTACACCGACAAGATTTATTTGAAATTCGGTGCCGATACCCATATCGAAGGGGTGGAGTACGTGGACGAAATCAAAGAGATAAGAAGAAGAGCCATCATGGCGGATTTGAAACTCGTCGATTGTCCCATTCGTCACTTAGGAACCGAAAAAGCGCACGATTTATATTTGAAACTGCAACATTATTTGACAGACAAGGGCGTAGATCTTATTTCGGAAACGCTTGTTACCGACCTTTTGATAAAGGACGGAAATTGTACGGGCGTCGTTGCCGGCGGCAAAGAATACTTTTCCGATATCACCGTCGTGGCTACGGGAAGAAGGGGTGCCGATTGGTTGGATAAAATGTGCAGAGTCCATTCTATCCGTTCCGAATCGGGGAACGTCGATATCGGTGTGCGTGTGGAACTTCGCAGTGAAGTCATGGAAGAAGTCAATAAGGCTTTGTACGAATCGAAATTGATTGGTTACCCGAAGCCGTTTTTTAATAAGGTAAGGACTTTTTGTCAAAATCCCGGCGGATTCGTTGCGCAGGAAAACTATGATAACAACCTTGCTTTGGTCAACGGTCACGCCTTTAAGGAAGTCAAATCCGAAAATACGAATTTGGCAATTCTTTGTTCTCACCATTTTTCCGTACCGTTCAATCAACCCATTCTTTATGCGCAAAAGGTCGGACAACTTATGAATATGCTCGGTGACGGTCATATTTTGGTACAAAGATTGGGCGATATTCGTTGCGGCAAAAGAACGTGGGAAAAAGAACTGTCAAAAGGAAACGTGCGTCCTACTTTGGTAGATGCCATTGCAGGCGATATTACCAGTGCGTTACCGTACAGAACAATGATTTCCATTTTGGAATTTATATCCCAAGTGGATAAGATTTTCCCCGGGTTCGGGGGAAGCGAAACCCTTTTATATGCTCCCGAGATTAAGTTTTACAGCAACCGAATCGTTATGGATGAAAATTTGAAAACGGGCGTGAACAACCTGTATTGTTTGGGTGACTCCAGCGGATGGACGAGAGGACTGATGATGTCTTCCGTTATGGGTGTGCATCTCGCCGATATTTTGAGTAAATGAAGCCGATTTGTTTGGTGAAAGAAATGCAAGAAAACGATTTGGCGGCCGTATCTGCGGGCGCCACTTCTATATCTTTACTAAAAAAAGCGGGAGAAAAACTATATGAGAATATACCCGAAGCGAATCGTTATTTGATACTATGCGGAAAAGGGAATAACGGTGGGGACGGGTACGTATGCGCCGATTATCTTTATAGAGCGGGCAAAAACGTTTCGGTGTTGTGCCTAGAAAAACCGGTTACCGCAGATAGTTTGTATTCTTATGAAATTTGTCAAAAAAACGGAATAATCTGTTGCGAAGGATACAAAGAAATAGATTTTTCTCGTTATGACGTAATCGTAGATTGTTTATTCGGAATCGGTTTTCGAGGAGAAATGCAAGAACCTTACAAAACCGTCGTTTCTCTTGTAAACGCTTCCGGTGCATACGTTGTTTCTTGCGATATAGCAAGCGGCATTTCGGGAGATAACGGTTTGGGCGAGGGGATACGAGCGGATAAGGTTGTCGCCATACAAAGTTATAAGTACGGACATTTTTTGAATCGAGGAAAAGATTTTCATCGTTCTGCCGTTTGCGTGGATATCGGTATACCCGTTTCCGAATGGTCTTTTCTGTGTGAGCGGCAAGATTTTGTTTCCTTTTTTCAAGAAAGAGAAAACTATTCTTATAAGGGAAAATTCGGCTATGACGCAATTTTTGCGGGAAGTGAAAACTTCTCGGGAGCGTCCAAACTCGCTGCACTCGGGTGTTCCGCCATGCGTGCGGGGGCGGGCGTCCTTCGTCTTGCCGTTCCGACGGGTTGTCAAGATGCGGTAAGACCGTATTTATTGGAAACTACTTTATTTGACGAGAATAAAACGGAAACGGTTTGTAAAGGTGCTTCCTGCATCGGTGTAGGATGCGGTTGGGGTAGAGATGACGACAGAATAGACCTTTTGCGGAAAATTCTGCAAATTGCCGACTGCCCCGTTCTTATCGATGCCGACGGTTTGTATGCTTTCAAAAAATTAGAGTTTTCTTTTCCGACCGATAAAAAAATCGTTATTACGCCGCATTATGCCGAAATGGCGCACTTGTGCGACGTTTCACCTGCCGACATAGAAAAAAATCCTGTAGGCTATGCGAAAGGGTTTGCCGCTCGCTATGGTGTAATCGTTGCCTTAAAAGGAGCGAGTACGGTGGTGACGGACGGTAAAAAAATCCTTTTGACCGCAACGGGTTGTGCCGGCATGGCGACTGCCGGCAGCGGAGATGTTTTACTCGGAATCATGACGGCGGTGGTAGGACAAAAAATAGAAAATCTTTTATTATCCGTAGCTTACGCTACATTCTTAAATGGAATTGCCGGAGAACTTGCTCAAAAAGAGTATACCGATATCGGTATGACGGCATCGGATACCGTCGCAAATATTCCCAAAGCCGTAAAATTCTTGCGTAAAATGATTTGACATTTTTTCGGAATCTGTTAATATACTATTGTAACGACCAAAGGAGGGTATTCCCCATTATGAAACAAAAAACACTTTTTCAAGGAGTGGCAACCGCGTTGATTACTCCTTTTAATCAAGACGGTATCGACTATGAAAAGTTTTATCGTTTAATCAACTGGCAAATTGACAGCGGTGTTCAGGCACTTGTCGTTTGCGGGACGACGGGAGAATCTTCCACCCTTTCCGATAACGAACACAGAGACGCCATTACCTACGCTTGCAAAGTCGTCAACGGCAGAGTACCCGTTATTGCCGGTGCAGGCAGTAACGATACGAATTATGCGATGGATCTCGCGCGTTGCGCGTGTCAAGCGGGCC
>DCGI01000028.1:8611-8740 GCA_002315475.1 Christensenella sp. UBA1782
GCGCAGACGCGCTCCTGTGCGTAACGCCTTATTATAATAAATGCACCCAAAACGGTTTAATAAAGATGTTTACGCAGATTGCCGATGCCAGTACGGTACCGTTGATTCTTTATAACGTACCCAGTCGTA
>DCGI01000103.1:0-2189 GCA_002315475.1 Christensenella sp. UBA1782
CTCTTTTACCGCCTGCCCGTAAAACTTAGTATCGTATTCGTCTACCGTCACCGTAATTTTTCCCGTACCCACCTTCGTGTTATCGGAAAACTCGGCATCGTAGAGGGCGTTTCGAACGGTTACGCTCGGACAGTATGCGACGGTCCCCTCTCGGTATTCCATGCTGTCGACGGAGGTTTCTATATCGTCCGCCGTCAACGGCAAACGGACGTACTGCACGCCGTTGTTTTGGTCGTTTACGTTCGGAACGGCCGTATCGTTGACGTAGATTTTTCCTTCGTTTTTCACCTCTGAATTACTCGAAAACGTCCCGAATTGATAAAAGATTCCGTTGGATTCCACCGAAAAACTCCCGTCGTTTAGGAAGTTTCCCCGATTGGTAAGAACGCCCGACGTACGCGTTCCCGTCGTCGTCTGCGAAAAAGTAACGACGATTTTTCCGTTATTGGTCAAAGTCTTCCCGCTCGGTACGATTACGTTTCCCCGTCCCTGCACGTTCACGATTTTCCCTTCGGGGACGACGACGTCGTTTTCGATCGTCATTTCGCTTCTTACCCAAACGTTTTTATAATTCTTATTGGACAGAATACTTTGCAATTCCGTATAAGTTTTGGCTTCGACGTCGGCGGAAACGATGCTGAAATACAGTACCACGCTCCCCTTGCAATAGCTGTTACTATCCTTTGCCGTTATGGTCAACTTGGCGGTATTCGTACCGGCATCCACGTTGTTTTCGTATGCGAAGGTAAACTCCGAAGTCGGCACCGTTTTGCCGTTCACTTTGAACGAAAAACTCTTTTCCTGATAGGTAATCGGCTTTCCGCTGTAAACGTACAAACCCGCCCCTTTTGTGGGATTATTAACAATCATTTCTTCGGTGAACGTAACTTTACTACCCGTATTTGTCTTGCCGCCGCCCCCTCCGAAATCACAGGAAGCCAACAAAAACAAGCAGAGTACCGTTACGCATAAACACAATACCGTTCTTTTATTTTTCATAGTACCACTCCTTTTTTTTATTGTAACAATTCCCTAAAAAAATGTCAATAGTCCGTTCGGTAACAGAATACGCATATTGGGGTGATTTATCAAAAAAGAAAGCTTTTTAGCTTCCTTGCCGTCCTATATGCCGAAAAATCAATAGAAGGTTACTTTTCGGAAGTGGTCGGGATCGACGGTATACTGAACGAGCGTTTCGGACAGTCGCACTTCGGTATTTTGGTGGATATGCCCCGCCAAAATCACCCGAATTTTCGGTTCTGACACGATATAATCGTAAGCGTTTTGCGTGGTTTCGGACGCTTTCTGTTCTCGGATACGATTGGGGGTATACGCCGTCATTTTTTCTTCCGGCACCGCCATCAAATAGGCACTGTCGGCATAGGACGTCATCAAGGTATAGAGGCTCTCCTCGTATAACGGTGCGTGCATCAACAAAACGACGGGATTGCTCGTGCCCTTTACCGTATTTTTCAAAGCCTCCAACTGTTCTTCTTCAAATTGATGATAGGAGTTATCTATGGAAATAAAAGTAACGCCGTTGCGCTCGGTCGCAAAAAATCGGCAATCGTTTACACTCATGTTTTGAATCGTATCCAAACTTTCGTTTCGGTAGGCGGCATCCTCGTCCCGTCCGTCCCCGACGTATTGGCAATACTCGTGATTGCCCGCGGCAAACGCCAAAATATCATTCCCTTCTTTGCACAAAAAGCTGTTGGCGTATTGCAAATTGGCTACGGAGATAAAATCGATTAAGTCGCCCGAATGTACGATGGGATACTGCTTCTCGCGGGAAAGCTTGGATACGTACGCCAACTTGTTGACGGCGTTGTTAAAGTACGTTTTTCTCCCTTTTGCAAGCTTTCGTATGGAGGCGGTATCCTGCAAACTCGCCAAAGTCAAATGGGTATCGCTCGTGTGCAGGACGGTAAATTCTTCTCCCAAACCGAGATCGATTCTTGTTTCCAACGACGCCATGACGTAGTTTTCGTCTATCTCGGGTTCTTCGGTGCAACCGTAAAACAACCCCGTCATCCCCAAAAGGACGATTGTCAATAAAAACGCAAAACTCTTTTTCTTCATAGCGACCTCTTTCTTGTTTTTCTTGTATCGTAAACGATAATGAAGAACTTGTCAACCCCTTTTCCCCTTTCTTCGTTTTTTTATTTCTTCATTATCCCTTAAAATAA
>DCGI01000103.1:2299-2750 GCA_002315475.1 Christensenella sp. UBA1782
GTTGATGCTGGTACTTACCCTTGCCGTTACCGTCTGCATCACATCGGTCAATCTCTACTTTTTGATGACCGAAAATCAAGCCGCAGAGCAACAGTCTTCCAAAGGAAATGCAGAGTATCTTTTGACGACCAATTCCCTCTCGGCAAGTCGTTTTTTCGTAGAAGAATCGGTTTCGGCGGTTCTTCCCGACGACGTCGAAACCTGCGGAATCTTCGGTTTACAAACGTTTTGGGGCGAAACCCATGTTTTTGCGCACGCTTGCGCCACCGATTTTCAAAAAATTCAAACCTTCTTCGGCGTAACGTTCGAGTCCGTCTCGCCGATAAACGAGGAAGACCTTTTTCGAGCGGTTTTCATTTCCAAAACCTTTGCAAAGGAAAATACTCTGCAAGTCGGTCAAACGGTCGAAATCGAAATACTGGGTATAAAAAGAGAATTCGTCGTCTACGGT
>DCGI01000103.1:2781-7066 GCA_002315475.1 Christensenella sp. UBA1782
CTTCGGATTTTTTAGCGACCTATCCCGTATTGGTCGACCACTGTGCCGTCTTGGACGTGCTGAAAAGCGACTATCCCGTTCTTTCGGTGTTGGATGACGCTCTTACCCCCACTTCTTCGGTTTATATCATCCCGAACGGCAAAAACGCCGAAGTGGAAGCCGCACTTTCGACGTATTTTTCCGACCTTTCCTGCATCAATCAGTTTCGTTCCGAAAGTTTCGCCATCGGAAAATTAAAAAGCATTTTGATTCTGCTCATGGCGATATGTTGCCTTTTCGTCATCATCGTAAACTATTGTTGTTTTTATATTCTTTCCATGCGCCGAGAAGAAGAAACCAATCTGCTGAAGGGGGTGGGAGCCAAAGCCGTCACTTTGCGAATCAGCTCCTGCATCGAGCTTTTCCTCTATTTTTGCGTCGGTTTCGCACTCGGGTTTGCTCTGTCAAAAGCCATCCTTTCTTTCTTTATCGACGTGGGAAACCTGACGTACTGTAAACCCGTTTTGCATGGGGAATCCGTCTTGGCGGGATTTTCCTTTCCCTTACTCTCCTCGCAGTTTAGTTTGTTCGTCTATATCTTTGTGGAACGGAATAAGCGTCGGGTGGGTAAACGTAAAAACAAAGTTTCCGTCCAATCGAAAAAGAAATTCAATATCCGTCTTTTATTCGGGATTCTGTTCGGTATCGGTTTGGCGTTTCTGGTGGGAAGTGTCTTTGCAAAGACTTCTCTCAAAGCCGTTTTCGGCTTGTTATCCCTGCCGTTTTTTGCTTTCAGCATTTTCTTGCTCGGCAGGATCATCCTCTCGTTTTTCGCTAAGCGGAAAAAGAGAAATCCGAAGCGGCTTGTTGCTTACTACGCTTTCAAAAACGCCAATCGCGTGGAAACCTTACAAAACACAGCCGGTCTTTTGGCGGTCTCCTTCTTTTTGACGTTTTCCATGTCATTCTTGTCTTTTATCGGAGAATGCGGCATCAATACGTACGAAACCTTTTTACGGGGCGAATACCTCGTCACCAACTATTCCGAGCAACCGACGGCGGTGGCTTCGACGGAAAACGTCGAAAACGTCTATTACCTATATAAAGATCTCGGTCTGTTGAGCGACCGAAACGATGCCATGCTGGACGTTTTTGCTTTTTCCGATCGACAAGCGTATTCCGAAAAATTCCCGATGGACGTCCTTCCGCAGGGGGATGAAGTCTTCATGCCGGACATTCTTGCCGAAAAATACGGATTCCGACTCGGCGACGAAATTCATATCGTTTTAGGAAATAAAATTTTTACCTTCCGATACACCCAAACCATCAAAACCAACATGGGTATGGTCATGATCAACGCCGAAGACAACGGCTTTCCGTATACCATGATGCTTGTCGATGCCGTCGACGGAGTCCAACAAGAAGTCGTACAAAACGAAATATTGGAGTATTTTCCCTATCAAGGCGTAACCTTTTTATCTACCGATCAAGTCATCGGGGATGAAGTCGAAGGTATCCGCAGTATTTTACTCTGCGTCGAACTTACCACCGTATTCTGCACGAGTTTTGCCTTCATCGGTATCGCCGACAGTATCGTATCGGGCTATCTCTCCCGCCGGTGGGAGTTTTTATGCTACCGATACGGGGGCATGACGAAAAAGAACGTTCGACGCATGATACGGAAAGAACTTTTTATCGCTATCATGATCGGCGTTATTCTTTTCTTCCTTTTCCTTGCCCTTCTGCTTCTCATCATTTACGAAATCTGTCTTTCTCTCGACCTAAACATTATTTGGAACCTAATCGGCGTCAAATTCTAACTTACTCCATCAACGAGGTGTTTTTCCCATGAAAATTCATTATTTCCAACGAACCATCGAATGGTTTCCGAGAAGAAGTATGAACATCTGCTCATAGGAACAACGGTGCATAGAAGCATATTTCGATACAAAAAAAACCGCCCTTTTGAGGCGGTTTTCGGTAAAACGGCACCGAATATCAAGTTTCGAAAAAGCCGCTTTCTTTTTGCAGACGCAGGAGTTGTTCCAGATATTTGAACTCGATAATCGGCCATGAGAACCCGAGCCGATAGAGTGCTTTCGTCGTAAAATCGTTCTTTTGCGGGACTTTTTCCCGTTCTTCAAAGGTTTTCTTTTCGTCGGTTGTGTTCTTATAGGCAAGAAGTCCCGAAAAATCCTTCGTAGAATCGGCGTCCAACATGGCTTTATACCGTTTCAAAAACTCCTCTTTCGGGACGAACTCCACCGGAATACCGATACGGTTAAAAGCTTCGAAGACGTTGGCAAAGTGGATACGGTGACAATTATTGGCGTGGAAACAGGTAAACTCCTCCGGCGTTCCGGCAAGGATACGCATGGCTCTTGCGGCGTAGTCGATGGGAGAAAACTCGATGGGCGCGTCCAATTCTTCGACAGGATAGCACCCGAGGGTGGCATAGCCTTTCACCAAACGCAAAAAGCCGTTGTTATCGGTGTTGATTTGGAATTCTCCGTCGGGCAAACGTGCCATCAGGTTCCCGAAGCGAATAATTTTGGCACGCAGACCTTTTTTCGAAACAGCATCGATAATCTTTTCTTCGGCAAAATATTTGCTGCGGCAATAGAGATTTTCCAACGACTGTCCGATATTCAACATATTCTCGGCAAAAACAAGATCGTCGGGAATGTGGTGATCGACCGATTCTCCCGAAACCGACAAGGAAGAAGCCTGTACGAGGGTGGCGTGATGACGTAACGCAATATCTATCAACACGTCGACCGTTTCGGCGTTGTCTTTCAGAAAACTCGCCTCGCTCCCGAAATGCTTCACGTTGGCGGCACAGTTCAAAATGGTATCGACGGGGATATCTTTCAGTTTATCCGACAAAGTTTTATCGGACAAGTCACTCGAAAGAACCAGTACCCTCTCTTGTTCCTTTTCGGTCAAGGTTCGCTCAAAATAGAATTCCAATATGATATTCAGGCGGTCTATGGCGCCGATCTCTTTTTTGTCCCGCACGATACAAATGATCTTTCCCTGCGTATTGTCCAACAAGTCCATAAACACATGGCTACCCAAAAATCCCGTAACCCCCGTCAACAGAACGTTACCGAGCGGTTTCGAACAAATCTTGTCGAGATTGGATACGACGTTATACCGTAAAGCCGAATAATCGTGTTTTTCCCGTTCCTTTCCCGTCGGAGCAAAGTACTCGTTTTTCCGAATATGACCGTGTAAGAAGGAAGCCAGCTGTTGCGGGGTGGTATTCTCAAACACGTTTTTGAAAACGATGTTATATCCGATTTTTTCCAGTTTTGTCACCAACTGCAAAGCCGAAACCGACGTACCGCCGACGGTAAAGAAATCATCGTCGGCATAGACTTTTGACAGACCGAGAATTTCTCCGTATACGGCACACAGCTTTTTTTCGACTTCGTCGCAAGGCTCTACGCCCGCTCTCTCGCTGCGAACGGGAACGGGCAATTTTCTTTTATCCACTTTGCCGTTGACGTTAACGGGAATACGGTCGATTTGCATGGTCACGGCAGGCACCATATAAGCGGGCTTTTCTTTGGCGATAAAGGCGTGCAAAGCCGTCGTGTCGATTTTTTCCCGAGAGGTAACGTACGCCGCAAGGAATTTTCCGCCCGACGGCTCGTCGAAGGCTTGTACGGTGGCGTTTTCTATTCCTTGATAGGTGCGTATCACCTGTTCCACTTCGGTCAGTTCCACACGAAAACCACGTATCTTTACCTGCCCGTCCCTTCTGCCTACGAAATCAAAATTGCCGTCGGGCAGAAGTCTGACGACGTCCCCCGTACGGTACATTCTCGTATACCCTTTTTGAGAGCAAAACGGATTCTGCACGAAAACCTCTTTCGTTTTTTCTTCTTTATTCAAATACCCTCTGCCCACTTGGTTACCCGCAATGCAAAGTTCTCCGCAGGCACCGATAGGTAACCGTCGCATGTGACTTCCGACTACGTAGAGTTTCGTGTTTCCGCTTGCAACGCCGATAGGTTGCATGGGATTATCGTCAAGAACGTCGTAGGAAGTAACGTACGCCATCGTTTCACTCGGCCCGTAGCCGTTAATTACCTTAAAGCCTCCCTGCGGTCGGAACGGCACCAGTTTTTCCCCGCCGAAAGTAAACCGTTTTAACGTCTTGCAGGTGGTCTGTTCGGCAAACATGCGAGCCACCTGCGTCGTCATGAAACCCTGCGTGATTTCATTTTCGACGTAGAACCGATTGATAGCCGATAAGTCCAAACGAATCTCGTCGGGGATGATACATAACGTGGCACCC
>DCGI01000103.1:7081-9578 GCA_002315475.1 Christensenella sp. UBA1782
CCCGCCATAACGGTCGTAAAGATGTCCATTGCGCCCGCATCAAACCCGAAACTCGCATATTGGGCTACCTTAGAGGAAGAATCGATATCCATAACTCGCGTATGATTGTAATAGAAGCAAACTATGTTCTTATGTTCCAACACGCACCCTTTCGGCAATCCCGTCGTGCCCGAAGTATAAATAATCAATAAAGCACTGTCGGGAGAAACCTCTGTTTTCGATAAAGGCTTTTCGGGAAGGGTTTCTATCTCGTCGGTGAAAAGTACCGCACCCGAATAATCGGAAAGCACCTCTTGATAGCATCGGTCGACAATCAAAAGCTTTGCGCCGCTGTCTTGCACCATGTAGTTCAAACGGTCGGCGGGGTAGGAAGGATCGAGCGGCTGATAGCCTGCACCCGCCAATACCACCCCCCAAGCGGCTATCGGCATAAATTCGTTTCTGCCGACTAAAATCGCTACGAAGTCGTCTTTGCCGATTCCTTTTGTTTGCACGAAAGCGGCGATCTTATTACAAATTTTGTCAAACTCCCGATAGGAATACCTTTTCTTTCCGAAAGAAACGGCAGTCTTGTCGGGAAACTCTTTGACTCTCTCCCGGTATACGTCGATAACGTTTTTATCGGCGTCGTACGCCCGTTCGGTTTGATTGTAAACTTCGGCTTCCCGAATCTGTTCTTCACTCGCCAACAGTATTTTGGTAAGGTCGTCCTCTCGCAGAAAACCGTCGGCAACGGTTTCCATCGTTTGCAGAAAAGACCGAACGTACGCATCGGTGTAACGTTGCCCGTCGAACTCGGACGTATAACGAACCTTTCCGTCGACAAGCTCGACTTGTAAGACGAAAGGTGCTTTTTCCTGACGCAGTCCGAGCGGCACTTCCGATACCGCACCGTCACAGAAAACCTTTCTCTCCAACCTTTCCCCTTGATAAATAAACATGACGTCGTTTTTCAGTCCGAACGTCCGGCTGATTTCGGCAAAGGAGTACAAATCGTTCGTCATGCCGTCCAACAAATTGTGCGACGTTTGACGAATACTGTCTTCGACGGAGTCGGTAACTTTTCCCACGACGGGCAAAGTTTTGACAAGCATGGAAAAAGTCCTCTCCAAACGAGCGTCGTTTCTGCCGTTATAAACGGTGGTGAATACCGAAGACTCGCTTCCGTTAAACCAAGACAAAACGTACCCGAACACCGTACAGAAAAATGCGTTGGCACCGAGATTCTTTCGGGCTAAGTAGTCTTGCAGGCGGGCGGTAAAAGCTTTTTCGCTCTCTCTACGAAGACTCCCGCTCCCCTTTTGAGAATAGGCGTGGACATCCCCTCTCGGTAAATAATCGGTATCCAGTCCGCCGAGCAAATTCCGATAGTATTCTTCGGCGTCTGTATAGGCGTCGGAAGAACGTTGCTTATCTTCGTCCAGTGCTTTATCGTATCCCGTATAACTTTCTTCGGGAACCTTTTCTCCATGATACGCCTTATCTACGTCTTCTAAAAAGATTTTGAACGACGTCCCGTCGCATAGGATATGATGAAAATCAAAGAAGAGGTAGAGCTTTTCGGCGTCTCTCAAAATTTCGATACGAAAGAGTCTTGATTCGAGCAATGAAAAAGGCTTTACCAACGTCGGCAGAGCGTCAACGATGCTACCGACGTTTCGTACGGGAATATCCTCTGTCGAAAAAGCGTCACGGGTACGCCTTTTTTGGCAGACTTTCCCGTTCTCGTCAAGGAACAATACGGAATCGACGCAAGGGTGCGCCCGTAACGCCTGCACGACGGCGGACTTCAAACGAGGAACGGAAACCGAAGCGGACGTATCAAACGCCAAAAGGAACGGAATATTATACGTCGTGGTATCGGGATGTGCCGCACACTCAAAATAGATGCCTTCCTGCGTTTTGGTCAGCGGGTATACCCCTTGAAGATCTCGTTTCGGTTCGGTCGGTTTCTTCCGTTCGTCCACAAACAAAGCCAGATTCCGAACGGTTCCTTGCTGTTTCAAGTCCCGTATGGTACAAGGTACGCCGAACTTTTCGAACAGTTCGGCATTCAGTTTCAAACTGCCGACCGAGGAAAGACCGACGGCAAACATATCGGTTTCCACACCGAAATCGGTACCCCCCAAAATTTCGGAAAGCATCGTAAAAAGCACCCGTTCGGTTGCCGTCGAAGGGGGAATCGCCTTTTCTGTTTTGCGTTGCGGAACGGGTAACTTTTTCTTATCCACCTTGCCGTTGACGTTGACGGGAACGGCGTCGATTTGGAGTATCACCGCAGGCACCATGTAGGCGGGTTTCTGTTGCAATATACATTCCCGAATACGAGCTTCGTCGATTTTTTCGGAAGAAGTCACGTACGCCACGAGGTATTTTCCGCCCGACGGCTCGTCAAACGCCTGTACCGTTGCGTTTTCCACGCCCGGACAAGAACGCAGTACCTGTTCCACTTCGGTCAGTTCTATTCGGAATCCCCTTATCTTCACCTGTCCGTCCC
>DCGI01000096.1:0-9262 GCA_002315475.1 Christensenella sp. UBA1782
TGTTTGTTTTTGCTGAAACAGAGCAAGTTGGCTTTTCCGAGTATTTTTGAACGGGATCGTGCGGAATGTCTTGATATTTTTATGGAAACAGGGATATTAAACATCGATACGTTTTATTCGGTGTTTTTCCCTCTTGCGGAAAAGAATAATGCCATTCAGTGTAAAGCGGCTCTTTTGACTTGGAAAAATAAAAACGTAACTTCCGCACAAGACGACGCTTACCATGCGGCAGAATGGGAAAAGGATCCGTATGACGAAGAAGATATGAGCATTATTTGGAAATATCATATATTAGGGGATAGCGTTGAAATTGACGGTTTTCATCGGAAGGAACTGGCTTCCTCTTCTTTCGAAATCGTTATCCCGCCGAGAATAGGAAAATGGCCGGTTGTTTCTATAGGGGATGGAGCTTTCGAGGACGAAACCGATATAATCAACGTCACTCTCCCCGACGGTGTGACGAGAATCGGCTGGTTTGCGTTTAAGGGTTGTAGCGGACTGAAAGAAGTACATATCAGCGATATAGCCAAATGGTGTGGTATTTCTTTCGGAAACGTTTATGCCAATCCGTTATATTATGCCCATAATCTATATCTACATGATACGTTGATAACCGATTTAGTAATACCGGATAGTGTAACGAGAATCGGATCTTCTGCATTTTCCGGTTGTAGCGGACTGACGAGCGTCACGATCCCCGATGGTGTGACGAGCATCGGCGAGTCTGCGTTTAAGGGTTGTAGCGGACTTACGAGCATCACGATCCCCGACGGTGTGACGAGTATCGGCGTAAAAACGTTCTCTTATTGTAGCGGACTGACAAGCATCACGATCCCCGATAGTGTGACGAGAATCGAAAATGGTGCATTCTCCGGTTGTAGCGGACTTACGAGCGTCACGATCCCCGACGGTGCGACGAGCATCGGCTATTCTGCATTCGAAGGCTGTAGCGGACTGACAAGCATCACGATCCCCGATAGTGTGACGAGTATCGACTTTTCTGCGTTCAAAAAATGTAGCGGACTGACAAGTATCATTATCCCGGAGAGTGTAACGAGTATCGGCTATTCTGCATTCGAAGGTTGTAGCGGATTGAAAGAAGTACATATAAGTGATATAGCAAAATGGTGTAGTATTTCTTTCGGAGATTGTTATGCCAATCCGTTATATTATGCCCATAATTTATATCTCAATGATACATTATTTACCGATTTAGTAATACCGGATAGTATGACGAGTATCGGCAATTATGTGTTCTCCGATTGTATCGGACTGACATCGGTAAAAATCGGAAATGGCGTGACGAGTATCGGCGTAAAAACGTTCTCTTATTGTAGCGGACTGACGAGTATCACGATTCCCGGCGGTGTGAAGAGTATGGACGAGAATTTATTTAGGGGTTGTAGCGGGCTAACATCATTAAATGTTTCTATAGAAAACACAAAATATCATTCCCAAGATAATTGCATTATAAAAACGACAAGCAAAATATTAGTAGCAGGGTGCAAGAACAGTATTATTCCAACGGATGGCAGTGTGACGAGTATCGGTAAATATGCGTTCTACGATTGTAGCGGGCTGACGAGCATCACGATCCCTGACAGTGTAACAAGTATCGACAAAAGTGCATTCTCCGGTTGCAAAGGACTGACGAGCATCACAATTCCCGATGGTGTGACGAGAATCGGCGAGTCTGCGTTTTCAGGTTGTAGCGGACTTACGAGCGTCACGATCCCCGACGGTGTGACGAGTATCGGCTGGTCTGTGTTTAAGGGTTGTAGCGGACTGACGAGCATCACGATCCCCAAAAACGTGAAGGATATCGACGGGAGAGCGTTTGCAGATTGCCGAGCTTTGAAGAGCGTTACGTTTCCGGATGGTCTACAAAGTGTCCACATGGATGCTTTTGACGGATGCGTATCACTAATCGATTTGAAGATACCGGACGGGGTAAAAAGAATATAAGATTCGGATTCGTTGTGACAAGCCCGGGAAGCTTTGGCGTATAGGAAACAGAGGCTCGGTTTATGAGGTGTTTGGGCAAAAACGGTTTTCTTTATAAATACGAGCACGAAGGGGTGCACGATCAGTCTAACTTTGACGAGGGTAACGGTGATATTTTCTTTTTCGGTGTGAAGATTTCGGGACGCAAAGGTGCAATCGGTGAGTTCTTATCAAAAAAATTGAGTTCGACGCAATACCGAACTCAATTCTTGTTTTGACATACGCCGCTCGGTCGGTTGTTTCTCGGCTACCGACAGGTCTTTTTAGGATAAGCAAGCGGGATTTTCTTTTTCGGGGCGGAAGTCGGAAGGGGGATATTGACAAAGGTATCAAAAAATGATAGTATAAGGTCAAGAAAACGAGGTGGTTTATGGAAAAGAAAAAGAAGAAAACGGTAGCAATCGTGGCATCGGTACTTGCTTGCGTTTTGCTCGGTTGCGTGATAGCGGTGATTGTGGTGCCGGTGACGTATGACGTGGACGAATCGCTTTTGGTGAAGAATGTCGATTACGGCGTGCGATTGGTGGCGGATCAAAAGTATACGACGTTGACGAAGGCGTATAAAGACGAGAACGACACCTTCAAAATCGTGGCGTTTACCGATTTGCATTTGGACAAATACAAAAAGGACGGCGGAAACTACTCCTTTAACTTGATGTTGCGCGGAATTTTGAACGAAAAACCCGATTTGATTGTCTTTACGGGCGACATCGTTACGGGTGCTTTTAACGGTCGTCGAGCCAAACAACTGGCAAAAACGTTGGAAGAGGTCGGGGTGTATTGGACGTTGTGTTTGGGAAATCACGAACACGATAACGCCTTTTCGATTACGCGGGCAAAAATGCTCAAAATTTTTGCGAGCTATGAGCATTGTTTGGTGGATGTTTCCGAAAAGTATACCGCAGACGGTACCAAAGTTTGGGGAGTGGGGAATCACGTCATCAACATATTGAACCAAGACGGGAGAATTTCGCAATCCTTATATTTATTGGACGGCGGACAGGAAATGACCGCAGAGGATATCGAAAAGTACGCCGACGGCGTTTCCCCTGCGGCGGCCAAAGCCGAATACGCCAAAGGAGAAGAAGCCTACCGCTACGAATACGACTACGTCAAAGAAAGTCAAATACAGTGGTATCGAGAAACGGTGGCGGCTATCAACACGCTGAACGGTAGTGCCGTTTTGTCTACGGTGTTTGATCATATTCCCGTTATCGAAGTGGAAGATGCGTGGCGGACAATAACGGGGGAAGGGTACCGCGTCAAGGATGCCTATCACGAAAAAACCTATGACTATTCGCAGGAAACGGGGAATAGATTACTGTACGGTGAACGTCGGGAAACGGTGTGCCACTCCGGCTACAACAGCGGTTTGTTTGACGCTTGCTTAGAAAACGGAACGCAGGCGATGTTCTTCGGGCATGACCACGTAAACGATTGTATTATGGAATATAAAGGCGTGATACTCGGCTATATCAAAGCGGGTGGCTACAGTACCTATAATTCCCTATCCAAAAAGTATAAAAAGACGGTGGACGGGGTGGAAACGACGGTATCGCTGGAAGATCGTCTAACCTACGGTTATACCGTTTTGAGCTATGCAAAAGACGGTTCTTTTACCTTTGAAAGTAAAGAGAACGATACTTTGTATCCCGAATTGAAGACGGAAATCTATAAGGCGATACGCAAAAAATAAAGCGTTTGAATCGGGCGGAAAAGGAGACGGAATGCTTACCGAACAAGAAACGGCAAAAATTTTGGAAGGCGACGGAACGAGCATGGAAACGTGGTCGGAAGAACGGTTCCGATGGGAGGTTTTGCGTATATGCTATCGCAACCGAAAAATTTCCGTCAGCCTCGTGCAATGCAAAATCGGTGCGGGGTATTGTTCGGTGCGGGATGCAATGCAGTATTGGGAGCATGAAAAGTATATTTCTCCTTGCGACGAATGGCAAAAGAGAGAGTTTTTGGTAAGCAAAGAACGGTTCGCCGAAGAATATAACGAACGCATGGAACACGGATTCTTTGCGTAGCAAGAGAGGGCGGGGGAGGGAAGTTTCCCTCCCCCGTACCCCCACCCTCCGGCAGGAGGAACGGCGACAGCCGAAAAGCAAAAGAGGTGCGGGGAGAATGTGTCTCCCCGCCTTCCCTCCCAAAAAAAGGAAAAGTAAAATGAAAAAATTACGAGTATTATACCGAGCGTCTTTTTTAAGCGGCAAACTGTTGACGATAGCCGCTGCAACCGAAAAAAACGGCAAGGCGGAAATTGCGGTAAAGAATATTTTTCCGTATCGCGGAGAAGGTGCCAATAATATTTTTTCGGTATCCAAAAGCGTGGTATCGTTGGCGATCGGCTTTCTCTTCGACGAAGGCAAAGTATTGCCGACCGACAAAATCGAAAAATACTTAGGAAAGTATATCCCCGAAGATGCCGATGCGGGTTGGCGCGAAGTGACGCTGAACGATTTATTTCACCATAAGACGGGTAGCGGTCAAGCGGTGGATTTTGACCTGTTTGACACAAGTAGCTGGGAAGATAAAGAGTGGTTATGTACGTTGTTTCTTTATCCGAACGTAGAACGTATCGGGAAGGACTGGCGCTATTCGGACGGGAATTATTATATACTCGGACGGGTGGTGCGAGAGTTGACGGGAAAGAGCGTGTTTGCCTACTTGGATGAAAAACTCTTTTCGCCGCTCGGTTTTTCCTATCACGTCTGGGCGAGCGATCCGCAGGGGAACGGCATGGGCGGTTCGGGATTGTTCTTGCGTGTTCGGGATATGGCGAAATTGGGAATTTTGTGGAAAAACAAGGGGACGTATGAAGGAAAGCGGTATTTGTCGGAAGAGTGGATAACCCTCTGCGAAACGCCGGACGATCCGACGCATAGATATGGATTTGGGGTTCGAAAAAACGGAAAAGAGTATACCATAACGGGAATGAACGGTCAAGGTATATGGTTTTGTGACGATGACGATACCGTTTTTGCCTGGCAATCGGGAAAAGGAAACGGCATGGCGTTTGCCTGTTCTTTATTACATAAATTACGGTGGATTTAGGAGGCTCGTATGAGAAAGTTCGATACGAAAGTTCAGCACTTAAAATATAAAGTGCTCCGAGAAGTCGCTCGGGAGGCGTGGGCGGATCGACTGGCGTTCTCCGCCGTCGACATTCCCAAAATGATCGTACCGGGAAAGACGCCCACCATGCGTTGTTGCGTGTATAAAGAACGTGCGATTTTGGCGGAACGCGTCAAACTGGCTATGGGCGGCGACAAGAACAATCCCAACGTAATCGAAGTCATAGATATTGCCTGCGACGAGTGTCCTATGGGCGGCTATGAAGTGACGAGTACCTGTCGAGGGTGTTTGGCGCATCGCTGTGAGGACGTTTGCAAGTTCGGTGCCATTACGTTTGACGCCTACCACGTGGCGCACATCGACAAAACGAAATGCAAAGAGTGCGGCGCCTGCGCGAAGGTATGTCCCTTCGGTGCCATCCATAACTATAAAAGACCCTGTGAAGCCGCCTGCAAAATAAAAGCGATTCATATGGGAGAGGATAAGGAAGCTTGCATCGATAACGCCAAATGTATTGCTTGCGGTGCGTGCGTGTATCAGTGTCCTTTCGGTGCCATCTCCGATAAGTCTTTCATTTTGGACGTCATTGACATTCTGAGAAAGGCAAAATCGGAGGGGTATCAGGTTATTGCCGTCGTGGCGCCGTCTATATCGAGTCAGTTCTCTTATGCCAAAACAGGGCAAATTTTGACGGGATTAAAGGTGCTTGGGTTCGACCGCATTATGGAAGCGGCACTCGGTGCCGACATGGTGGCGCAGGCAGAATCCGAAGAACTTGCCGAAAAAGGCTTTTTGCTCAGCTCCTGTTGTCCCTCTTTCGTCAATTTCGTAGAAAAGAATTTTCCGTCACTGCAAGAAAATATATCGAAAAATCTTTCACCGATGGCGAGCGTCTGCAAGTTTTTGAAGGAAAACGAAGCACCTTGCAAAACGGTTTTTATCGGACCTTGTACCGCAAAAAAAGCCGAGATACGACGGGACAACGTCCGACCGTACGTCGATGCGGTATTGACTTTTGAAGAGTTGCAAGCGTTATTGGACAGTAAGGATATCGACTGCACGACATTGGAAGAAAGCACCGTCGATAACGCTTCGTATTTCGGTAGAATTTTTGCTCGGTGCGGCGGACTTGCCGATGCGGTTCGAGAGGGTTTGCAAGAACAAGGCTTGACCGACTTTTCTTTACGGGCGGTTTCTTGCGACGGTATCGACGCATGCAAAATCGCATTGTTACAAAAGATGAAAGGGAAGCCGGAGGGTAACTTCGTGGAGGGCATGGCGTGCAACGGCGGTTGTATCGGCGGTGCCGGTTGTTTGACACATAACGAAAAAGCTCGAGCGGAGGTCGATTCTTTCGGAACGGAGTCGGAATTCAAAACGATTGCCGAGGCGTTGAAGAATATCAAAAAGTAAAGTTTGGGTATCTATATACATGAAAAAGGATTTCTATTTTGTGAGCGGAACGATGGGAGTCGGGAAGACTGCCGTCTGCAGAGCTTTACTGAAAAAATTGCCGAATGCCGTTTTTCTGGACGGGGATTGGTGTTGGACTTCTTCCCCGTTTATCGTCAATGAAGAAACCAAAAAAATGGTTGTCGACAACGTCTGCCACACCCTTCGCAATTTTTTACTTGCCGACAGTTTTCGGAACGTTATTTTTTGTTGGGTAATGCACGAACAAAGCATACAAGACGATATTTTGTCCCGTCTGCCGACGGAGGATATTACTTTACACAAGATATCTCTCGTTTGTTCGGAAGAAGCATTGCGAGAACGGTTGCTCGGCGACATACGGCAAGGTTTTCGAGAGGAAGATATTTTGGAAAGGAGTGTTGCTCGCTTGCCGTTATACGCCAAAATCGACAGCGAAAAAATCGATACGAGTTTTCGGTCGGTCGATGCAATCGTCGAAGAAATTACGGGAGAAGAACCGTGAGAAACTTTATACTCGGTGCCGATTGGAGTTCGGACTGTGACGATGTCAAGGCAAAGCCAAAGGGAATCCTTTTACGGGGTTCCATTCGTTTGCCGAAGGAGAAGGCAATCATCGGTACGCGACGAAACAAAACCTACATTCTTATTATGCGGATGGGGTAGATATAATTACAAGGAGAATATTTTGATAGGGATGAAGAAAATAAGGATGAAAAATAAAAAAATTTTTTGGGCGCTCATTGCCGTTGTTCTTGTTTTGTTGCTCTCCGTAGGGGCGTTTGGCATATATGCGGGCTTCTATTATCACGCCGATGCGAGCGTGGAAAGTGCCTGTCAAAGTTACGGCGAGGTGGAAGTAAAAACCTTATCCGTCGGACTTGCCTTTCTGCCCGAACGGGATACCGCAAACGGTCTGATTTTTTATCCCGGTGCCAAAGTGGAATACATCGCTTACGCCCCTCTGATGCGCTCTTTGGCGGAACAAGGTGTTTTATGCGTTTTGGTGGATATGCCTTGTAATCTGGCTTTGTTGGATTTGGATGCGGCAAAAGACGTTCCCGCACAATTTCCCGCGGTGCAAAATTGGTATCTCGGCGGTCATTCTCTCGGCGGCGTATGCGCTTCCATTTATTTGGAAAATGCCGACGGCTATCGAGGTTTGATATTGCTCGCTTCCTATATCGACAGAGATTTGTCGAGCAAACCCCTTTCCGTCCTTTCGATTTACGGCAGCGAAGACGGCGTTTTGAATCGTGAACAATATGCCCGAAAGGCGTCCAACTCTCCCGCCGACAGAAAAGAAGTCATTCTTGAAGGCGGTTGCCACGCCGGTTTCGGTTACTACGGCGTACAAAAAGGGGACGGCACTCCGACAATCGACACCGCCCAACAAATAGCCGAAACGGTGCGAGAAATCGTAGCTTTTCTTGCCGAACGTTAAGTTTTATTCGCATGGGATTTTTTATCGTACGTTCCCTTCGTGGATGCACGCATGGCAATAGCCTTCGAAGGGAATTTCCAAAAGACGCATGATGGTCAGTTCGTCGAGGGCGTCAAAAACGGCGTTGTGCTTTTCACGGTAGTATGGTTGTCCCGAAAGGATGCGGAACATGGGTTCTACGCCGAATCCGCGCCGCAGTCTTCCGGTAGACGTGTATTCCAAAGTGGCGGGCAGTTTTTTGTTATATTGTTTATATGCCGCCATTTTCATAATATCACACCAAAAATAAGAGGAAAGTTCGGGAAGAAGGGAACAGTCGAAATTCGCATTATACGCAAAAATCGTGTTTACGTTGTTCTTTTGTAAATAGCCGAGTATGTCCGAAATCGCATCCTCTCGCGTGCAACAAAAAGCGGGGCAAGGCACCTGTAAAAATAAAGCGTCAAAGAACATGCCACCCGCTTGGTATTCCGGAGTAAGTATATAATATTTCGACGAAATCTCTTGAAAATCGTCGGAATTCGCAAGGGTGATGCCGATGGACATAATGCGGTTGTTCCAGTTCGTTTCGGTGTCCAAAATGGCAATAACGGGTTTTTTCTCGATGTTTATTTTTTCTTTCATCCGTAAGAATCTTCCTTCTTTATTCTTATAAAGAATAGCAAAATAATGGCAAAAGGTCAAGTGTTTTGCTTTAGTGATTTTTCAGCATTTTTCGGCATTTTTCATTCCCGTTTGTTAAAGTGTCGATATTTTTGCGAAAACATTCAAAAAGAATAAAAATCAAGCAAAATGTTTCACGTGAAACAATATAATATTTTTTAGGAGAGATACGGCAAATTCGGTTGAACAGATTCAATATGTTGTAAAATCAAAAAAATCTATAGAAAACAATAAAAAATCGACAAGCTGAAAAAATATTACGAAGAAAGGGTTGATTTTTTTCAAAAATATGGTATAGTATAAGTGTCTTGAAAAAGAAATACCATTTTTTGGAGGAAAAGTATGAAGTATATTTGCAACGTTTGCGGATATGAATATGACGAGGAAGTCGAAGGCGTTAAGTTCGAGGATTTGCCGGACGATTATGAATGTCCGTTGTGTGGCGTTTCCAAAGCCGACTTCTCTCCGGCGGAATAAGCTGCGAGCGAAGAACAAAAAGCCGAAAACAGTTCTAATGTTTGAAAAGACCTTGCGCTAAGCAGGGTTTTTTTCATGCGGATACAAAGTTAAATTTTCGGCTTTTCTATCCTCGTTTTCGTCGGTCGTAGTACGACAGTACAACTTCCCTAAAAAACGAGG
>DCGI01000096.1:9338-9552 GCA_002315475.1 Christensenella sp. UBA1782
CTTCCTCATCGAAAAGAACATTCTTATAAGTAGAATATCTGCGGGCGAAGAACAAAAAGCCGAAAACAGTTTTACGGTTTGAAAAGTTTACTGTTTGAAAAGACCTTGCGTTAAGCAGGGTTTTTTCATGCGGATACTAAGTTAAATTTTCGGCTTTTCTATCCTCGTTTTCGTCGGTCGTAGTACAATAGTACAACTTCCCTAAAAAACGAGG
>DCGI01000096.1:9649-22346 GCA_002315475.1 Christensenella sp. UBA1782
CTTCCTCATCGAAAAGAACATTCTTGAAAGTAGAATATCTGCGAGCGAAGAACAAAAAGCCGAAAACAGTTTTACTGTTTGAAAAGACCTTGCGTTATGAAGTACCCCTGAAAAGTTTTTCATTTATTCCAACTTTGGGGGTGCCTTCGTTTTTTATGTTAAAATGACAAGGATTCGCTTGCTATTATTCGTGATTTAGAATATAATATAACATATATATTCATTTTGAGGTGATATTATGCTAAGTTTTATATCCGCAAAAGAAGCCGCTGAAAAATGGGATGTTTCTCAAAGGAGAGTTGCTATTCTTTGTTCCGAAAAGCGTATTGAAGGAGCGATGATGGTCGGCAATATGTGGATTATTCCGGCTGCCGCCGAAAAGCCTATTGACAAAAGAACCATGCGCTATGAAAAAACGAAAACAATTTCACTTAAACCGTTTGTAAAATGGGTAGGCGGCAAAAGTCAACTTGTTGAGCAGATAGAAAAAAAGTTACCGGCTGACGGTGAAAAAGTTTTGACGAAATACGCGGAACCGATGGTAGGCGGTGGCGCACTGTTTTTCAATATCCTTTCAAAATATGATTTTGAAGAATTTTATATAAGTGATATAAACGCCGAACTAATCAATTCATATAAAGCCGTAAAAGACGATGTGGAAAATCTAATTGCAAAACTCAATGCAATGCAAATGACCTTTTTGCCTATGGATGAAAACGGCAGAAAGTATTTCTATTATGGTATTCGTGAAAAGTTTAACTCCACTAAATTGTCGGTAGAAACTTCAACCGAAAAAGCCGCACAGTTTATTTTCTTGAATAAAACTTGTTTCAATGGTTTGTATCGTGTAAATAGAAAAGGTCAATTTAACGTTCCTATGGGCGCATACAAAAATCCGACTATCTGTGATGATGAAAACTTGCGCAACATTCACGAAGCCTTACAAAACGTAACCATCGTTTGCGGAGATTATTCACTTTCGAAAACATTCATTGATCAATATACTTTCGTTTATCTCGATCCCCCTTATCGTCCTATTTCCGAAACTTCAGCATTTAATTCTTACAATTCGGAATCTTTTGACGATGATGAGCAAATCCGACTTGCACGTTTTATTGATGAAATCAACGAGTCGGGAGCGAAGATTGTTTTAAGCAATTCCGATCCGAAAAATGTAAACGATGAAGATAATTTCTTTGATGATTTGTATAGAAACTATATAATCAATCGTGTCGAAGCAAGTCGAGCAATCAACAGTAAAGGTGATAAACGTGGAAAAATAAAAGAGTTGTTAATCTGTAATTGAGGTAAAAATAAGCGGTGGGAGAATAATAATTGATTTAGTATAATGGAGAAACAGATGAAAAGAGATTTTAATGAATGGCTTGGTCAATTTAGAAATAGTATTGCAGATTATAAATACTATGTTGATTTTGACAAAGTATATAACAATATAGACAAAATAAAAGTGGAATTAAACATACTCAATTCCTTGATAGGCTCTAAAAATATCGAATATGCTTTTGAAGAGTTATGCAAAAAATATCCTGAGATAATAAAGTGTATTCCTATCCTTATTGCAAAACGAGAAAGCGAAATTTACGCAATCGATTCTGACGGAGAATTCGTGTTTAATTTTATAGAACCTAATTACTCTCTGCAAGAATATAAAATGTTTATGCGTAAAATTGGTTTATTTGATTTGCTTTCCAATCATATCATAAACAATTTGGTTGATTATGTAACCGGTGTGGAAGTTGGTTTGGATAGTAACGGCAGGAAAAACCGAGGCGGACATTTGATGGAAGATTTGGTGGAATCTTTTATTCAGAAAGCCGGATTTATAAAGGATCAAACATATTTCAAAGAAATGTATATAAAAGATATAGAAAAGAAATGGGGGTTAAACCTTTTTTGTATATCCAATAACGGCAAAACAAGTAAGCGTTTTGATTTTGTCATAAAAACGGAAAAATGCGTCTATGCTATAGAAACAAATTTTTATGGCGGATTCGGCGGCGGTTCTAAATTAAACGAAACGGCAAGAAGCTATAAAATGATAACAGAAGAATCAAAAAGCATCGCCGGTTTTGCATTTGTGTGGATTACTGACGGAACGGCTTGGAAGAGCGCAAGACATAACCTTGAAGAAACGTTTGATGTGTTAGACAATATGTACAATATAAAAGAATTAGAAGACGGGATATTTGATAAAATAATAATATGATTATTTGGGAACCTGCTAATTTTGAGTTAGAAACGAATACTGTTTGGAGTTTTCCCGATCGCGGTAAATGGGCTACCCACGATGCAAAATGGCGTGGGAATTGGTCTCCGTATATTCCGAGAAATGTAATATTAAGATACTCTCAAGAAGGCGATATGGTTTTGGATCAGTTTGCCGGGGGTGGAACAACTTTAGTGGAAGCTAAGTTGCTGAATAGAAACAGTATCGGAGTGGATATCAATCCGATTGCTCTGGAAAGATGTAAAGAAAAGTGTAATTTTGAAAGAGAAAATTGCGGCAAGGTTGACATTAGGTTGGGAGATGCCAGAAAACTATTCGGTATAGACGATGAAAGCATTGACCTTATTTGCACGCATCCTCCTTATGCAAATATAATTCAATATAGTGACGGGATAGAAGGAGATCTTTCTTTATTGGATAAAAAAGAATTTCTAAATGAAATTTTCAAAGTCGCAGAAACAAGTTATCGAGTATTGAAAAAAGATAAATATTGTGCTGTATTAATGGGGGATATGCGCAAGCAAGGAATGGTTCAGCCACTTGCTTTCGACACGTTACAAATGTTTCAATTGGCAGGTTTTAAGTTAAAAGAAATCATCATAAAAGAACAACATAACTGTAAAGCAACCGGTTATTGGAAAACCAATAGTATAAAATATAATTTTTTATTATTGGCGCATGAGTATTTATTTGTATTAAAAAAATAAGGATTGTTTTTTCAAAACGATAACGCAAAGCAAGCGATTGTTGTTATTGCTCGCTTTTCTTTTGCCGGCAGTAAAAAAATACTATCGAAAAAGTTTTATTTTGTCTACGCTTTTAACCGAATTTTGGTTTATACGGAGGTAAAATTCGGTTTTCGGTTTTCACGTTCTTTTCTCTTTCCGGAGCGTAGCTTCCTCATCGAAAAGAACGATACCGCGTAGCGGTTTGGATGCGAAAAAGGCGGTCGAACAAGTTCGACCGCCCTTCATGATTGTTGAGAATTCCGATGAAATATAACTTACTTGTAAAGCACGTTGTCGAAATATTTTTGAAGTTCATTTTCCAACGGATGTTCTACACTGTCAACCGCAATCCCAAATCCGTTTAACGCCTCTTCTTTGGTCACGATATCTTCTCGGAAGGTCTTTGTTTTTTTGCATTTCGGACAAGTGCAATCGAGCTTTACGATTGTGAAGGTACTTCGTTTTCCTTTATCCGTCGTGCTTCGGTTTTTACCGATTACCGTTGTTTTTACATCCTCGGGATAATGGAATTTATAACCGCACGAACATACTATATTTTCGATTCGCCGCATATTTTTTATGCCGATTAGCATACGTACAAAACCAATTACTCCTACAATGACTCCGATTGGCGAGGCTATAAATCCGATTGTTCCTATGGTAGTATCCTCGTTTAAGCCGCCGATTATCATGCCGAGTACGGCAACAACAATCCCGACGATTAACATAATCTTGCCGCTTTTTTTCTGTTGCTGATAAGATTCGAAAAGCATTTTCATGGATGAACGGGGTTCATGATCGTTTTTTGGTGAATTCATTTTCTTTTCTCCTTTGTTTTTAGGGGCTCTCCCTTTATGATAATGTCATTATATACCAAAAAAATTGGTATGTCAACATTTTTACCAAAGAAAGTGGTATAATTTTTTACATGATAAGAAAGATAAACTTTGCCGAGAACTTAAAGCTTTTTCGAAAATCAAAAAAATTAAAGCAAAAAGAACTTGCCGAATTATTACAAGTAAACCAACGGACAATCAGTGCGTGGGAAAAAGGCGTTAGTGAGCCGAGCTTTACCTATTTGGAAAAACTTAGCGAAATCTTCGACGAAGATTTTAACGGACTGTTGGAATAAAGAATACTTCGATTTGGGACGGTTTTGGGTTCATGGCGTGAACGATTGTTTCGGAAAAAAAAGCAGTCGAACAAGTTCGACCGCCTTTGTTTGGTTAAAAGGATTTTTTATTTATTGTAGTAGACTTCGTAACCGTTCAGAACATAAACGATATTGTTTTCTTCGATTCTGGCGGCGACTTTGGTACTTTGCTTGATGCCGACGCTTTCAAAAACGATGCTGTCGGGCAAATAATAGATATTGATGGGACTGCCTACCGGTTCTTCGCTGTAAGCAACTTGAACCAAATTACAGGCGACGCTCCCGAGATCACATTCGGTTTTTATCGTTGCCGCATTCTCCTTGGCACCGCAAGTAAGCTTGTAATTCAGTCCCGACAGGGGGTCGGCGACGTTGATTGCGGAAGGAACGCCGGAAAGGCTATAGCAGCGGATATAGTAGTATAAAAATTCGTTATCGGTGTAATCGGAGGAGCCGACTTTGATAGTCCCCTCTTGTGTCGCCGTGCCGGAATAAGTCAAGGCGTATACATATTCTTTTCCGTCATGGTAGGATTGTACGGTATAGGATTTTGTTGCGTCGACCAAGTCGGTATAGGTTTTGTTGGTGGCAAGTACGGTATAGTCTTTAGCGAGTACGGTGGTATGGATTTCCGCTTTGCCGACATAGATAAGGGTTTCTTCCAGGCGAACGTTGGCGGAAGAATACGTTTTTTCGTTGCCGTTAAAGGATAATTGTTTTTCGGCGTCCGTCAACAAGTCCGATTTGAGCGTAAAACGTAAAGAACCGACCGAAGCGGCACCGTTTTGAACGTTATTATCGTAAACGGTATAGGTCAGAATTTCGTTATTCGCCCAACAGGGGTTTACGGTAATCGTATTGTTGTTGCAGGCGGTAAACGAAAAAATCGTTATGCATGCCACAGCCAGAATAGCAAGAACGGATATTATTTTTTTCATAAAAACCTCATGATATTATATGCTATCATATAGTATAACGGAAAAACGGGGTTTTTGTCAATGAATTGACCTATTATAAAATAGGTTTATTTGCGTTCTTGTCGAAATTATGTTATAATGCAAAATACCGAAACAGCTACGGGAGGTAGGAATGTTTAACGAAAAAATGCACAAATTGGGGAGTAATCGTTCGGTTATTCGAGAATTGTTTGAGTTTGGGAAAGCCCTTGCGCAAAAGGAAGGCAAGGATAAGGTATACGATTTCTCGTTGGGGAATCCGAGCATACCGGCACCGAGCGTGGTAAAAGAGTCCGTTTTGAAACAAATGGACATAAAGGACAGCACCGTATTGCATGGGTATTCTTCCGCACAGGGAGATGCCGACGTTCGGAAAGCCGTTGCCGACCATATTCGCAAAAATTTCGGTTGTGCGGTAGACGAAAATTTGATTTATATGACGGTGGGAGCGGCGGCCGCGCTTTGCATTTCGTTAAAGGCTTTGCAAGAAGACGGCGATACGTTCTTGACGTTTGCTCCGTTCTTTCCCGAGTACAGAGTGTTTACCGAGATGACGGGGGCGTCTCTTTGCGTGGTTCCCATGCAGAAGGATTGCTCTTTGAATCTTGTCGAAGCGGAGAAGTTCATCGACGAGCATACGAAGGGCATTATTTTGAATTCGCCCAACAATCCGTCGGGTGCTGTGTTCGGAGAAGAACAAATCAAGGCACTCTGTGCGTTACTGACGAAGAAATCCGCCGAATACGGGCATCCGATTTTCTTGATTTCGGACGAACCGTATCGAGAAATCGTCTACGACGGCGTTTTCGTGCCGTATTTAATGAATTATTACGATAACGTGATCGTCTGTTACAGTTATAGCAAGTCTTTGTCGTTACCGGGTGAAAGAATCGGATACATAGCCGTTTCTCCCCGTTGTACCGAAGCGCAAGAACTGTATTATGCCGTTTGCGGTGCGGGCAGAGTGCTTGGCTACGTTTGTGCGCCGCACTTGTTCCAAAGGATTTTGGTAGATTGCGTGGACGCCCCCACCGACGTGGAAGCCTACGATAAAAACCGAAAATTGTTGTATTCGTCCTTGACGGCAATGGGATACGAATGTATCAAACCGCAAGGAGCTTTCTACTTAATGATGCGCTCTTTGGAAGAAGACGCCAACGCTTTTTCCGAAAAGGCAAAACGCTTCGGGCTATTGCTCGTACCCGGAGACAGTTTCGGTGCTTGCGGATTCGTGCGGATTTCTTATTGCGTTTCGTACGATATGATTTGTCGGTCTTTGCCGGCGTTTGAAGCTTTGAAAAAATCCTATTCCTTATGAGATTACGCAGAAGACATCATACCGAAAGCAGAATGTTGGAACAGGTAACGGGAAAGTACCTTCTTTCCGATGCGACTTGTCCGCCCGATACCAGAATCGCCGAACGGAAGAAAGCCTATTTCGCTTGGGAAGAAATTTTTTCCGAAGTTCGTCCCTTGTGCGTGGAAGTCGGTTGCGGCATGGGTTCGTTTGCGGTGGAATTCTGCAAGAGGAATGCCGATAAAAATTTGGTGGCGGTGGAGCGAAACGCCAACGTCGTCATGGCGGCGTCCGAGCTTGCCGAACAGAGCGGTTTGGAAAATCTGCGGATGCTTTGGTCGCCCGCCGAGTGCTTGACGCGTTATTTTCGTCCCGAAAGCGTTTCCGCTCTGTTTTTGAATTTTTCACCGCCCCTTCCGCAAAAGCCGTACGTTCGGCAACGGTTGACCAATCCGAGATTCTTAAAACTGTACGACGAAATGCTTGTTTCCGGCGGTATGATTTATTTGAAAACCGACAGTGCAAGCTTGTACGAATACTCCAAAGAGCAGTTTGAAACATACGGGTTTGAAGTGTTGCGTGCGGAAACCGATTTGTACGCCTGTGCCGATATAAGTGAAAATATCGCCACCGAATACGAAAAAAGATTCGTCGGACAAGGATTGCCCATATACGCCTTGACGGCGAGAAAGAGGTAAGTCATGTATACCGTAACCTTGAAAAAAGGAGAAGAAAAAAGACTGTTACAATTTCATCCCTGGGTATATGCCAACGAAGTGGCAAAAATCGAAGGGAAGGACGTGCAGGGGAGCGTGGCGAGAGTGCAGGCTTTCGACGGAAGATTCGTCGGGTACGGCTTTATCAATCACCATTCCAAAATACTGGTTCGTATCGTTACGAGGGACGAAACGCCCGTAGACAGAGATTTCTTTTACGAACGCATTAAAAAGGCAAAGGAGTACCGAGAAACGCTCGGATACGGCGACGCCTATCGAGTGGTGTTTGGCGAAAGCGATATGCTGCCTGCGTTGATCGTGGATAAATACGGCGACCATTTGTCGGTACAATTCTTGTGTTTGGGCATGGAAGTCCGCAAAGCGATGATCGTGGAAATTTTGACGGAACTGTTTCATCCTGCCTGCATTTTCGAGCGGAGCGACGTATCGGTTCGGGAAAAGGAAGGTTTGCCCGAAGCCAAAGGGGTTCTGTACGGCACCTTGAACGAAAACCTCGTCATTGTGGAAAACGGCTTGAAACTTGCCATCGATATAGAAAACGGACAGAAGACGGGATACTTCCTTGACCAAAAAGAGAATCGGGAAAACCTATGTCGCTATGCCAAAGATAAAACCGTTTTGGATTGTTTTTGCAATCAAGGTGGGTTCAGTCTGTGCGCCGCAAAGGCGGGAGCGAAGGAAGTCACCGCCGTCGATATCAGTCCGCTTGCGTTGGAATGTGTGCGGAAAAATGCCGAACTAAACGGCTTCGATACCATTCGTACGCAGGAAGCCGACGTTTTTGAATTTCTCAAAAATCTGAAAGAGGAAGAAAAGAAATACGATTTGATTATTCTCGATCCTCCCGCTTTCATAAAAACCGCCGATACCGTCAAAAACGGCTATTACGGTTATCGGGATATCAACACCCAAGCGTTAAAAGTCCTGCGGGACGGAGGGTATTTGGTAACGTGCAGTTGTTCGCAACATTTGACCGTACCGATGTTTATGCAAATGTTGACCGAAGCGAGCGTGGCGGCGAGGACACCCGTCCGCTTTGTGGAATTCCGCACGCAGGCAAGGGATCACGCACCCCTTCTCGGTGCCGAAGAAGGGCTCTACTTAAAAGTCGCCGTTTTACAAAAAATCAGGCGTTATTGATTTTTCCCGTTTTGGCGTCTTGAAAAAACAGCCAGTATCCCTCGTATTCGGGCAAGTTCGGGATTGCTAAAAATTCGGCTATGCCGTCCGCTATCTTAGGCGGTTTGACGGCTTCCTTGCCCGGCACGCCGTATCCCAAATAAGTGACGGCACCGTTATCGGTGAGTTTGCCGATAACGTAATAATCCTCTTTTTCATAACGAATTTTTACCCATTGAGAATCGGGGATGCGTTCGGATAAAAAAGTTTCGGCAGGGTGGATGACGAATAGTTCATCCACTTTTTCTTTTATCGTCTTATAAAAATCATCCTTTTCCCGAGAAAGCTTTTCCAAAATATCGTCTTTTTCCGTCGGGGAAGGAACGGGCGGGGCGGCTGTTTCCGCAACCTCCGGTTGCGGTTGCGGAGCGAAGTGTTTTTTCCATTCGGAAAAAGACACGTTCGCTCCGCCCGTAGCGACCGAACCTTGTTCGGTCGCTACCAAACAGCCGATTTCGTCGCCCGACTTCATTCCGGAAGAAAGCGAAATCTCCGTTTGGGTTCCCGAAAGCGGAAAAGAATATACCGAATCCCCTATTTTCAATATTGCTCCCATTTGGTCGGTAAAGGAATCGCCCACCACTTTGACGCCGACGTCACTTCCTACTTGAATGACGGTTAGGTAGCCGAGAGTCTTTCCGTTGGAAAGGATAATCGTTTTTTTATAAAGTGCCATATCGTTATGATATGATGTTCCTATTCCGATTATTCAATCGGGCGATAAGAAATGATTTTTCAGAAGGAGTAAAAGAAGGGGTAGGGGGAGAAGGCGAAAAGCAAGGCGGTAGAGTTTGGTTTTGAATCCCGAACAAAGCAAAGGAGAACCGGTTTCGATACAAGCTCGAAAAACGTCGGAAGCGACCCGTTCGGGTGCGTAACCCGTTTGTTCGATTTGTTCCAATCGTTTAACCGATGCCTGTAAGGCGTCACCGTAATCGCTCACGCGATTTTGCGGATAGATTTTCCGTGCATAGGAAAAGTCTGTTTGCGTGCCGTTCGGCAAGACGGAAATCAGCCGAACGTTTTTCGGCTTTAATTCCGCTTGCAAGCCGACGATAAAGGCGTTCAGGGCGGCTTTTGAGGAGGCGTAAAAGGTGTCGAAGGGGACGGGACAAAGAGATTCTATCGAGCCGATAACGCAGGCGGTGCCGAAACTGTGTCGCAGTGCGGGAAGTAACCGTTGCAGACAGGAAACGAAGCCGAAAAAATTGACTTCGAATAAATAGCGATAGTCGGATTCTTGTATATACTCCAAAGGTGCCGCCACGCTGCAACCTGCCGCGTAGAGAAGGTAGTGAATTTCCGAGTGTTCCCGAAGAATGTCGGAAAGAATTTTATCGGCGTTTTCCCGGTCGGTTATATCGCATAAATAATTGATGACGTCGGATAAAACGCAATCGGTTCGAGAAAGGTTGAGGACGGTGTATCCCTCCCGTAAAAACTTTTTGGCGCAAGCGTACCCGATGCCCGAAGAGGCTCCTACGATAAGAACGGTTTTCATACTTTGAGTATGTGCAAGGTTTTTTTTATTATACTTCGATTTCCAAACCGACAAAAGAATACGGTTCTATTTTTTCGTTTAGGTATATAATGTTTCCGCTTCGGTAACCCGAACAGGCTATAAAATGAATTTTCCCGTTCGGTAGGGAGGTTTCGACGGCGGGGAGAGGAACGGCGTCGGGAGAGCAATTCGTGATGCCGAGCGCATAAGAACGTTCTCCTTTTGCCGCCGTTACGTGCAGGTCGGCGTGTTTGGGAAGGGTGAACGGCAGAGCTTGACGCGATACCCATTCGATTTGTTCGACGATGGTTTTTTGCAGGGCATAGGTAAAGAAACGTTCTTCTTCGCCGACGAGAGGAGCGTCGTAACCGTCTACGGCAAGAACGTAAAAACGTTGTCCCTTTTCGTTCTCGTAAGAATAGGGCGGGGTGTGGGAAAAGCCGACGTCCCAAGCGCGGTCGGTCAGTATACGGGCGGCGACCGCGTCGAGGATAAGACCTCTGTCCGCATAACGGTCGGGCAAGGTGCGGGCGTTTTCGCCGAAGCAAACGACGGCTCCTTCTCGTGCCTCTCGGAAAGTCAGCGGTATGCCCGAGAAAAAGCGAGGAGCACGGTCAAAAAAGGAATGCGCGATATACTCTTGTCGAGCGATATAAGTTTTGAGAAAGGCGGGGAGGGGATACCGATAGCGGAAAGAAGGTTTTTTCGGCAGTACCCAAGAGCGAAGCTTGTGCATTTCTTCGTAAACGGTAACGCCGACGGGCGTTTTCCCCGCAAAAAGATTTTGAATTTCCTTGCGTAACGGTGCGTTATAGGCGTGATGGTCGGCGTATCCCGTTTCATAGCCGAACGGTAAAGTGTAATCGTATATATATTTTAATATGTTCGGACAGTCGGGGAGCAGAGCGAGATGATAGGCTTCCAAAAAGGAAGAGGGTACGACGTAGCGCGGACGCGGATAGGTATCCCCCTCGCAGAAGAAGTCGATATTCCTTTCTCGGCACCAAGCCGCCTGCATGCGGGTATAATCGATGACGGAACGGAGAGAACCCCAAGAGCTTTTTACCGTCCAATAGGGTGCGCCGATCGTCCGTAAAAAAGGCTTGTTGTTGCCTGCCAAAGCCGACGCCAGCTCGAAGACGTCGGTACCGTTTTCGTCCCACGTATCGAAGCAGGTACAGAATCCCGCTCGTATGGTTGGATTGACTTCGTCAATGGCTTGCCGAACCCCTTTTGCAAAGGCAAGCATACTGTCACGTGCAACGTCCAACCACGCCGAACGCAGCGGATTTTCCCCGTTCGAGAACATTTTTCGGAAAAGGAAAAAATTCGGAACGATTTGATGCGTGCGACGGCGAAATTCCTTCGTATGCAGTTTGCAGGCGCAGCCGATTCCGTAAGAACGTACGGATAAACGGAAGTCGTCGTCCAACATAATGGCGTCGGGACGAACGGAAGCAAGTTTTCGGACGTAGGCAAAATAGTCCTTGCGAAAGTCCTCGTCCAACGGGCAAAAAGAACCTTTGTCCTTGCGAAAATCAAATCCCTTTATGGCGGTGTATTTTGTATGCTTTGCCGCCGCCACGATGGGATCGTGGCTGAAACAGTTTACCCAAATGCCGGTGCCGATTCCTTCCTTTTCGAAAAGGGGTCGGAGGAAGGCGTATTTTTGAAGTTGGGATTCCAAACCGTCTTCGTAAAAGTTTTTGAATAAACAAAAAAAGACGAAGTCGGCGCCGTTCTTTACGAAGTCGGCAAGGACGGCTTGATAGTTATTTTCGTCGATGCGATCGATGGCAAAAGGGACTAAGAGCATGGTTCCTCCGTTTTTTTGATAAGAAGTGCGATGATTTCGGAATCGGACAAGCCTTCCGTTCGGCAGGCGGCGATAAATTCTTCGGCTTTGGTTTCCAAATGGAAACCGTCCCGTGCTATTCTCTGTCGAGCGGACGGCGAAACGAAAGAACCTTTTCCCGCAAGGGTATAAAGATAACCTCGTTTTTCCAATTCTTCGTAAGCGGTCTTGACGGTGACGATGGCAACGTTGACTTCTTTGGCAACGAACCGTATGGAAGGCAGGCAAAAATCGGGCGGAAGAGAGCCGTCCGAAATTTGCAGAGCGATTTGTCTGACGATTTGTTTATAAAGCGGAATTTCGCTTTGCGCTTGTAAAACGAGGTGCATTATAAGTTATAAGAATCAAAAACTTTTACCGATTTTTTATAGGCAGTCACCATGCTGAAAATATAGAAAAGAACGCCGAAAACAAGGACGGGAATTTGCAGGAGGAGACACGCCGGATCGAGGGAATCCAACACCGCCCTTACCGGCTGAATTACCTGTATAAGTGTTTCGAAAAGGGCGGTCGTCATTGTATACCCGAGTAAGGCAAGCAGAAGCGGATTTGTCATTTTCAGATTCTTAAAGTACAACGGGAAAAAGATAAGAAGGAATACGCCGTACTCGATACAAGTGATTCCGACGAAGGTCAAATTCGGATCGCAAAGGGTGTTTCCGTTCGGCTTGACAAAGAGGGCGTCGAGGATGAGTAAAGGGATGGCGACGAGTATCGTTCCCGTCTGTCCGAAGACGACGTCAAAGAAGCGGACGGCTACGATTTGTTTACGGGAAACGGGAAGCGTCATCAAAAATTCGTACTCTCGATTTGCCCCGAAAGAAGGGAACAAAGTCGTCACGAAAAAGAGGAAGTACAGCATCCCCACGCAGAGCGGATAATTCGGAATAAGCAGCAAAAGAGGCATGGCAAAAAAGGCGTAATTATACCACTTCCAGTTTAGGGTGAGTTCTCGCTTAATGAGTGCTTTCATCGTTTGCCTCCTTCGTGTAGTATACCATGATTTCTTCTAAGGACGGACGTGCGGTCTTGAAGGGTGGGTG
>DCGI01000106.1:0-3335 GCA_002315475.1 Christensenella sp. UBA1782
GGGGCGGGCGGGATCCGCTTCCAAAGCCAATACCTCGTTAAAAGCCGCAATAGCGACTTCCAACATATCGTCGTCCGGTTCTTTCGTCGTCAATTTCTGCAAAAGCAATCCCGGCTTTTTCATGGCACGAGCAAATTTATTATCGTATTGGGCAAAAAGTTTCAAAAATTCATAAGAAACTCCCGCCACGATCGGAATCAACAAAATTCTCAAACAAAGCCGAATAATCACCTGCAATACGCCGTTTTCCACGGGAATCAACAAATCAACGGGCAATACGGTAAAGAAAAGGATGGAAACCACCATAACGATAAACATAAAGGTCGTTCCGCAGCGGTCGTGCACCGTTGAAAAACGTTTTGCGTTTTCGGGCGTCAATTCCAATCCGTTTTCGTAGCAGGAAATGGTTTTGTGCTCGGCTCCGTGANNCGAACAGGAAGCTGGTGCCGCAGCGTGGATGCAGTCTTGTCACTTTCGCGGTATTTTCCACCGTCAGCGGAAGCTTTGCTTCATAGCAGCGAATGGTTTTGTGCTCGGCTCCGTGATACATAAACAAACGCTTGATATCCTTCATCTTGGAAATCAAGGCAACGTACCCGATAAAAATACCCATACGGACTACGCCCAAAATCAAATTATACAGTACGTTATAACCGAAAATTTCACCCGCCGAGTATGTCGAAGTACCGCCCGAGAAAAACAGCAGTTTTCCGTTGGGAATGGGTAAAGCCGCAAGCGCAAAGATACCTTGCGCAATCAAAAGCGGAATCACCACGAACAAACCGATACTGAGGATAAGTCCCAAAGCCACGCCGACAAAAATCACGACGTCCATGATGTCGACTTTGAAGGTTTTGGCAAGCCATTTTTCAAACTTTGTCGGTTCTTCGTCGTCTTCTCCGAAAACTTCGGTAGAACGAGTTATGGTCTTCATTCCCATGACGAGGGAACCGAAGAAACTGTATATTCCTCGAAGAACGGGAATTTTTGCAATACTTTTTGCTTTAGGCGTAACTTGAATTCTCTCCGATTCTATGGTGATAGAACCGTCGCAAGCCCGAACCGCAGTAGCCGATGCCTGCGTACCACGCATCATGACACCTTCCAAAACCGCCTGTCCGCCAATCTTGCACACGCATTTCTTATTCAATGAAAAACCTCGCTTATATAAAAAGAAATATCCCTTTGCGGGGATATTAACAGGAAACGTAATAACTGTACGGATTCCCCGTAAATAAGGGAAAGAATTTTCCCTTATCTACTTTTCCGTTTGAGCGAAAAATCCTCTTATTGCAGGATGTTTGCTCCGTACCTCTTGTTGAAGCGTTCGATTCTGCCGCCGGCAGTATTGCTCTTAACTTTACCGGTATAGAAAGGATGGCATTGGGAGCAAATTTCTACCTTCAAGGTATCGACGGCTTTGGTCGTTCCGATTTGGAACTTTGCACCGCAAGCACAGCTGACTTCAACGATTTTGTAAGCAGGTTGGATTTCTGTATTCATAATTAGCACCTCGTTCGTTTACGGTCTTCCGTAAACATGTGTATTTTTCTTTATTATAAAGAATAATTGTTTTTTTGTCAACTGATAAAGAAATCTTTTTTTACGGTTTGCATAAAATGGTGATATGACAAATATATTATCGTACAAACACGTACATTTTTTAGGAGTGGGCGGCATCAGTATGTCGAAACTCTGTTTCTTTTTACATCAAAAAGGAATATTCGTTACGGGGACGGATGCCGCCTTTTCGGAACGTCTTCTGTTTTTGCAAGAGGCGGGCATCGACGTATGGACGGGTTTTCTTCCCGAACGAACGGGTAAACCCGACGTTTGTTATTATTCGTCCGCCATTTCCGAAAACGATACCGAATACCTGTATCTGCGAGCCTCGGGCGTTCCGCTACATGAACGATACGAATTGCTCGGCGAAGTCGCCAACCTGTTCCCGACCGTCGTTTCTATCGGCGGTACGCACGGAAAAACGACCACGACCGCCATGCTTTCGCACGTCCTGCATCTCCAAAATAAAAAAATGCTCACCCATATCGGAGGTATTTGCGACGAAACCGATTTGTATACGGGAGACGATTATTTTATCGGAGAAGCCTGCGAATACCGAAAAAGTTTACTCGCGCTCCGCTCCGACGTATCGGTCGTCCTGAACTGTGAAGAGGATCACCCCGACACCTATACTTCTCTGTCCGAAGTATTCGACACCTTCGACGATTTCTTACGGAACACAAAACCTTCGGGTATCAAAATCGTCAACGGCGACTCCCTTTTTTATCAAGAGCGACAGTCTGCGTTTCGACCGATCACCGTCGGTTTTCATGCCGAAAACTTTTATCGCATCGAAAACGTTCATGAAATAAAAAACGGCTATTACGGTTTCGAAATGTCCTCTTTCGGATACCCGTTACTCTCTCTTTCTTTATCGGTAGCGGGGAAATATAACGTCCCGAACGCCGCCTTTGCGGCGGCTTGTTGTCTTGCTTTGGGGATTCCGCACGACAAAATCGAAACCGGTATATCTTCCTTTCGCGGAGTAAAAAGACGCTTCGAGTACAAAGGTCTTTTTTTAGGTGCCGCCGTTTATTCCGATTATGCCCATCACCCCACCGAGATTGCCGAAGCTTTAGCCTTAGGCGACAGAATCCGAGAAGGCAAAAACTTGCTTTGCGTTTTTCAGCCGCACACCTACTCTCGTACCGCCCGTTTTTTACCGAAATTCTGCTCCGCGTTACAACGGTGCAACACGCTGGTTATCGTCAAAGAATACCCCGCACGCGAAAAACCGTGCGACGGCATCGATGCCCTTACCCTCTTTCGCTCCGTCGAGCATCCGCATAAAAAATACTGCGCATCGCTGACCGAAGCGGGAAGTTGCTTATGCAAAGAAACGGCACCGAAGGACGTCATTCTCCTGATCGGTGCCGGTGATATTGATACGTTGTCGTCCATTTTGATTGCGGACAAACAGTCACCTTTATAAGTCGATTACGACGGTATAATACGCCCGTTCGTTCTCGGTCATCTCTTTCAGAAGGCTTTCGGCGTCTTTGACGTCGATTTCCCTCTCGATGAAACCCTTTAGGTTTACCGCATCTTGAACGAGCAGATTGATGGCGGATAAAAATTCCTGCGCTCCGTTATCGATACCGACGACCTGCAAACTCTTTTTTCCGATCAAACTGATATCCGCCATACTGTTTTTGACCGATTTATCTCCGCAAAGGACGACGCATTTACCGTTCATCCCGGCAAGCGAAAAAAGAAAGGCGTCCAATCCGTGCGTATTGGTATTCAGTACGGTCAGATTTGCCATTTTACCG
>DCGI01000106.1:3371-3601 GCA_002315475.1 Christensenella sp. UBA1782
CCGTAATCTCCTGCACTCGATCAATGGGTATTTCTTTGGAATAGTCGATAGTGTAATAGATTCCTTTCTCTTTCGCCCTTTCCAGCAAGCCGAAATCGTTATCAATCACAATGGGAATCCGATGAAAATACATGGCAAGTTGCGCCATGATACATCCGACCGCATCGGCACCGAGTATCACCACGTATTCTCCGTCATCGTAGGAAAAGTGTTGCAGACAAGCAACCGCT
>DCGI01000106.1:3620-14875 GCA_002315475.1 Christensenella sp. UBA1782
CGGCAACTTTATCGGTAAAAATGGCTTCTTCTTCCCCGAGTTCGGGCGGACAAAGAATCAATTTTTCGTACGGAACGTCTACAAAATCGGCAAAAAAACCATCTTTATCCACTCCGCGTATCCAATATGTCGTTTCGGCGGAATCCGTTTTTTTCTCCATATAGGGATTCAAAATAACCCTTTGTCCCAGTTTCAAATTGATAGGTTCTCCGTAGTTTTTACTGACTACGCCGATTGCCGCTCTGCCGATGGTCGTGGGAGCGGAAACGGAACTCTTTCCGCCGAAAAGATTGATTTCGTAAGCGGTCGGCATGACTTTGGTGACTTTCACCCGTACCGTAGTCGTTTTCAAAAATTCTTCGGTTTCTTCTTGCGTTTCCGTACGAACGGGTTCCTCTTCCGGTAACGCCAAAGGCGTCGTCAACAGTTTTCCCGTTCCGTTTACTTGATAAGCGTTCATGTTCGTTATTCTCCTTGTTTCGTTCCCTTAATTTTTCTTATAAATGGTATATCCTTCTACGGGAGAAGGCTCTTTGGTGTAAGCATTACCCGAAATATACGTCCCTACGCCGTAAACGATGGAAGTTTTGACCAGTACGGTGGTCGCAATACTGCATATTCCGCCGCACGACGTCTTGGAAGTAATCTTTCCGCAGATTGTCAAACTGTCAAACGTAACGGTGACAAGCTCCACGCAATCGCCGAAAGCTTCTTCACCGATGGAAACAACTTCGCTCGTTACCGTAAAGGATAACAGTTTTCGGCATTTCTTAAACGCCCCTTCGCCGATAGTGGAAAGTTTGGAAGTTTCGGGCAAAGTAACCGACGTAAGAGAAGCACCCGAGAAGGCGTAGTCGCCGATGTATTTTACCGTTTCGGGCATCGAAATACTCGTGATACCGGCATCTTCGAAGGCGGATGCGGCAACCAAAACGGTGGTGGCTTCTAACGTGAGCGTCGTGGAAGAATCTTCCGTTCTTTGCGCATTATAGCCGAGAACGTATTTGTACCCGTTTCCGGTATAATACAGAACCTTGCCCGACCAATTCGAACCGGTTTTATAATAATTCGTACCGTTCAAAATCGTTTTGCCGATTCTCTTTAACGTGGACGGCAGTTTTAACGCAGACAGTTGTGCGCAATTCAAGAAAGCGTTATCGCCGATAGACGTCAAAACGGTATTGTCGCAAATAACCGAACCGACGGAAGGTGATTCGGTTGCGTTAAAGAGGTTGGCGGGAATGGATTCCACCGACTTCCCGATGGTCACCGAAACGCCGCCTTTGTTGTTTCCTACTTTGCCGAATACCGAAGAACCGACCGCAAAGTTATCGCAAGAAACGGCTTCGAAATAGATGTTTTCAACGTTGGTACAACCGTAATAAGCTTCTTCCCCAATGGTCGAAACGTTAACCGGAACGGTAACGGAAGTCAATTTTTCGCAACCGTAAAACGCTTTCTTTCCGATAGTGGAAACAATATCGTTTAACGTAACCGTCGTCAGCGCCTTACTTGCGGCAAAGGCGTATTCTCCGATGTAATAGCCGTTCGTTATGATTTTGCCCGTTTCTTTATCTTCCACGTCGGTTACCGAGGAGCGATTGACGGCGATACGGGTGACGCCGTAGTATGCCACTTGGTTCTGCCCGCCGCTTTGGGTGGTGCGGGCATAGCTGAGTCCGGATAATGCACCGTTATAAATATTGGTGTACTTGGTAACGGTGATGCTCGTCAAACTCATCGGAATATAGTAAGAATAGCTCAATATATCGGAAATGGTCTGTTCGGCGACGTACATACCGTCGAGCGGAATAATCTCCTCTTCCGCCGTTTTTTGTGCCTGTCCGAAAATACTGCCGAACAAAGCTTTTTCCTGCGCCGAAGTCGTCGAGGAAGAACGTCCCACAAACGGAATCACCAGCGATTCTAAGGCGATACAACGATAGAACGCCGACGGAGCTATTTCCGATAAAGTATCGGGTAAATCCAACGAAATCATGCCGGTACATTCCGCAAAGGCATAGGTACCTATCGTTTCCAATCTGCCGCTGCTTTTTCCCGATGCGTCGACCGACGGGAAATCCACTTTGGTAATGGTATGGGTATCTTGGAACAAATAAGCGGGTATCTTCTCTACCGTATCGGTAATGGTGAGAGTTATTCCGCTTTCGCCGCCCGCTTCTCCGAAAATCACCTGTTCTGCGGTGAGGTCGGCACATTTTTTCGCACTGTAAACGATTTGCGTCAAACCGTAACAACAACCGTAGGCTTGGTCGCCGATTTGTTCTACGCCCGACGGAATCCGTACCGAAGACAGTCCGGCGCAATCGTAGAAAGCTTTTTCTCTGATAGTTTTTAACGCCGTACCTTCACAGGAAAAATTACGCATATCGGCACAGTAAGCAAAGGCGTACGCCCCGATGCTTTCGCAGGCACAACCCGCACCGCCGTTAAAGACGACCTGCGTCAAGGAAGGACTGCCCTCCTCGTCGGAAGAAGGACAGAACAGATAGGCGGGGATATGCACCACTTTATAGTCGACCGTTACGTTCATACCCTTATCGGCACCCGCATGGAGGAATACCGCATTGTTCTCCGCAAAGTCGGCACAGTCGACGGCTTTATACAGTAATGAAGTCAATCCGGTACAACCCGAAAAAGCACCCCGTCCGATATAGGTTACGTTTTTCGGAATGACCATTTCCGTCAAAGCGGAACAACCGAAGAAAGCAAAACTACCGATAGATACGAAATCGTTCTCACTGTGGAAATTCAAAGTCTTCAACGCGGTACAACCCGAGAAAGCATAGTTTCCGAGAGCGGTTACGCCGTCATCGATATGAAGGGACTCGACGGATTCGGCATACTCGTTCCACAGAGCTTTTCCGAAGTCGGCAAAGTTTTGCATCGCACCCGTACCCTTGATTTCCATACGATAGCCGTTATTGTGTTTGCCCGTCTTTTCGTCTACGTCATGGTCGACGTTTATCATATAGGCGTAAACGCCGTTTTCTTCTTCGGAACAAGCCCAATACAAATTGGTAAAGCTTACGTACCGAACCGACGAAAGCAAAGTATCTTTTTCCACCATGCGGTACTTGGTATCAATATAAGAACCGATTTTTCCGCCTACGTACAATTCCGACATGTAGTAAACGTTATGCGCGTATTTGCAAAGGGAACCTTCGGCACTTTCCGAAGACAACCCTTCCATAACCGAACGGCTGGAAACGAAAACGGTATGCAACAGCGAGCAGGACGCAAAGGCATTATCGTTAATATAATCGACCGAAGCGGGAATGGTGATATAGCGAAGTCCGATAGCCGACTCAAACGCCTTTTCGGCAATAATGTCGGTATCGGAAGAAACGACGTAATCTTCGGACACATCGACTCTCCCTTCCAAAAGGAACCGATTGGCGAGATACAGAACATCGTTCTTCCAGTTGCTTTCCTTATTATAGTATGCCGTCATGCCGAAAGCTTTTTGACCGATAAACGAAAGTTTGCCGGCGAGGGAGAAAGTTACCGTCTGTAACGAAGAACAGGAATAGAAGGCGTATTCGCCGATTTTCTGTACCGGAGAAGGTATCGACACGTCGTCGATATTGACACATTCGTAAAAAGCACTCTTGCCGATTTCCGCCAGCGAAGAATCGGAGGGGAAGGTAACCGACGAAACGTTTTTACAGCCGTAGAACAAATAGTCGGGAACGTTGGTTACGGTGTTGCCGAATAGGATTTCCGCACCCGTATATTCCGAAGTATACTGCATCGTGGTGGAGAACACACCTTTGTTGCCCGACAGATTCTCGGCGGCTAAGGCGTTATAGGTGATGCGGTTCAAATAGAAGCCGTCCTCATCGATACCGATATCGGCAAAGCATCCCGCACCGAACGTTTCCATACCTTGCCCGATAACGAGGTTTTGTAATTTGGTACAACCCTTAAAGGCGTACTCTTCGATACGTTCTACCGAATCGGGAAGAAGGAGAGAAGTTAAACCGTAACAATTTTCAAAGGCGGATACGCCGATTGATAAAATCGTTGCGTTCTCCCATTGAATATCCCGCAAATACTTATTGTTGTAACAGAGATAGGCAGGCACGTGCGTTACTTTTTCGCCGAGCACCAATTCGAATCCCTTGGTTCCCGAACCGGCAAAATAGGATTTGTCCTGCGATGCGTCCACACAATCGGTAGCGTCAAAATAGACGGTTTCTAAATTCTTACTATCGGCAAAGGCACTCTTTCCTATCGAAGTCACCCCTTCTCCTACGGTAATCACCGAGATAGTATCACGCAAGTCTTTCCAGTTATAGACGTTTTCCGTCATGGCACCGCCGTCTACGTAGAGATGATACTTTTTCGAGATTGTTTTTCCTTCGGTCGGCTGAGCGGGATTGGCTATGGAGTCGGTCGGCTTCCAATCATTCAAAAGATAGGCGTAGGCACTCTTGCTCGTAGAACGCCAATAGAGAGATGTGTACACGAGATACCCTTCTCGCACACCGTCCAATAACGTATACGTTTGTTCGGGGAGGTACGAAACTTCTCCGATATTCTTTTCGATATAAACGGTTTCCGCAACGGACAACAAGCCGCTTTCGTCCCCTTCCCAACCGTCCGAAACGGTTATGCTGTCGATATAGACCGTCGCAAGAGAAGCGCATCCGCCGAAGGCGTCTTTACCGATTCTTTCCACCGAACTCGGAATCACAAAATACAGTAATTCGCCGCACCCGAAGAAAGCTTTTTCGGGAATTTCTTTCGTACCTTCCGCCAAAGTAATCCCCACCAAATTTTGACAGTCGTAAAAACTGCCTACCGTCTTGACGGAAGCGGGCAGAGATACCGAAAGGAAATCCTTTCCTTCCAAACCGATACCCGTTCCGATAACCGTCAATCCGTCCAAAACATCGGGTAACGTCACGATGGCGTCATTCCCGGCATAATCGGTGATATAGGCGTTTTCTCCGTATGCCACGAAGACGAAATCGCCCGACGTACGGTTTTGGGTTCGGTATTCAACGGCGGAAGTTACGTTTTCCCAACCGTCTTCCCATTGTTTGCCCGCGCGTGCGGTTTGCGAATAAATCGTCAGTTTGTTGCAGTCGACAAAAGCACCTTCTCCGACGTACAACAAAGAAGCCGGTAAAACCACTTCGGTAATATCGCTCTGACGGAACACGTTCTTGCCGATTCCGTTACAGACGGGCGTCCCGTCAAAAATCACTTCGGTTACGGTGGGAATACCGATACCCGTCGTGACGGGATAGAATAAGTTATCGGGTAAAGATACCACCGATTCGGAAACGACGACCGAAATGCCCGTTCCTTCTTTGCCGGCATCCGAGAACACACCGTTATCGAGGGCAAGGTTTGCCATTCTTTCGGCGCCGAACAGAACCGAAGTCAGTTTTTCCGTCCCTTGGAAAGCACCGTTCCCTACCGTAGTCAACTTCTTGCCTACGGTGATTTCGGTGACGGCGTTACAACCGGCGAAAGCCTCTGCTCCCACCGTCGTCAACGAGTCGGGCAAGCGGATTGCCGTTAAGGAAGTATTATTATAAAAAGCTTTCTTTCCGATACTTTGTAAAGAGGACGGGAAAGAAACCGCCGTCAAACGAGAGGCGTTTTGGAAAGCACCTTCCCCTATTTCCGTCAAGGCGTCGGGTAACGAAATTTCCGTTCCGTTATAACCTTTTAAGGCGTCCACCCCCATCTTTTTAACCGTTTCGGGAAGAACCAACGCACCCAAAGCGTCGTTTTCGAAGATAGAATCGGATAACTCGGTAAGCATCGCTTTCTCGCCGAAAGAGAAGGAAGTCAAACCCGAATCGGCAAACGCCGAAGAACCAATATAGGCTATCGCACCGGTTAAGGTAATCGTATGCAAAGCTTTCGTACCGTAGAACGTGTTACTGCCGATATACGTCAACATACTCGTCGACGGGAAATAGACTTCGGAAAGAACGGAACAACCGGAGAACGTCGAGTCGCCTATTCTTTTAACCGTACTCGGTATGGAAATCTTTTCGATGGCGGTATTGTTAAAGGCAAACGTGCCGATACTTTCGCACTTGCTTCCGCTTTCGAAAACGATTTTTTTCAAAGAGCTGTTGGCAAAGGCGGCACTGCCTATATCGGTAACGGTGGACGGAATAATCACCTGCGAGAAATCCGTTCTGTTGTTAAAGGCTTTTTCTCCGATGGCTTTCACCGTATACTTGATTCCTCCTACGGTAATCGTATCGGGCAGATAAACGATCGGCTCGGCAAAGCTCGTTTCGATACCCGTCAAAACGGCATAGCCGTCCGAAATCTCATAGGTAAAATCGGCTTGCGACGGTTTGCAATAGACGGCGTTTTTTACCGACGGGGACAGATTATCGCCGTCGTATAATTCTTTTACGACGAAGACGATCACCTCGGACGAAACGGAATCCAAAATTTCCTGCACGGGGAAGGTCGCCACCGAGCTGAGTACAATAACCGTCGTCAATCCCGAACAACCTTCAAAGCAGATACTCGAAACCGTCGTCGCCGTTTCCGAGATATTGACGGTGGAAACCGTAGCCGCCGTCTCCGCGGCGTAATACGATACGTCGTTTTCGCAAATGGTTATTTCTTCGATAGACAGACAACCTTTATAGGCGTTTTCTCCGACCGATTGCACCGAATCGGCTCGAATGTTTTTTACCTTTTCACAGTTTTCAAAAGCCGATACGCCTACGGTCTGTAAACGGGTAAATTCCACCGAATCGAATTCTATGTTTTTACAATTCGCAAACGCATACTTGCCGATACTTTCTACGTTGTTGTGCATGGCGACGGAAGAAAGTTTTTCGCATCCGCTATAGGCGTAATCGCCGATATTCAAAACGGTTTGCGGCAGATTGGTCGTCGTTAAAGCACGACAGTTCAAGAACATTTCTTCCCAATTCGTCTCGTTTACGACATTCGGGAAAACGGCGTAGCCGAGTTTGACGCAATTCTTGAAGATACCCTTCTCGAGCGTTTGCAGGCAGCTGCCGTTCATGGAAAAATCACAGGACGTCATCGAAGTACAGTTGGCAAACGCTTCGGCACCGATTCTTTCCACCGAAGCGGGAATCGCGATTTTCCGCAAGTTCGTACAACTGTCGAAAGCCCCGTTGCCGATGCCGGTGACTTCTTGCAACACCACCGTCGAAACGGGTAAATTCTGAAAAGCATACGCCGGAATCTCTCCCGTTTGTATGGTAATTTTGGTTAAGCTTTCGGGGACGTTTTCGTTCAAGAGGGTGGCAATGCGTACCGGTGTACCGAGCGTCAATTCCGTCAAAAAGGTATTGCCCGACAAACATCCTTTACCGACGAATTCTTCTTCCGTTCCGAAGGAAACCGTTTGCGGCAAGGTGAAACTAACCAGTTTGCAAGAAGCAAACGCGTTATCGCCGACCGAAAGCAATCCTTCGTTCAGCGTAACTTTACCGAGATTGGACGAAGAAGCAAATCCCTCTTTCCCCACGGTCAACAAGGAGGCGGGCGCGGTAAACTCTTTTAAGCCGCTCCCGTAAAAAGCGTTGTTGCCGATTTCTTGCACGCAGTCGGGCAAAACCAATTCCGTCAAAGCCGAACAGGAACGGAAAGCCCCCTCCCCTACGGTAAGAAGTCCTCCCTCAATCCGGACGCTTTCCAAAACGGGACACGATTCAAAGGCATTTTTTTCGATTTCGGTGACAGTCGATCCGACGGTAACCGTACGTAAAGCGGACATCTGACGGAAGGCGTTTTCCGAAATTTTGGTAAAACCGTCCGAAATCGTAAGATTTTCGACGGAATCAAAGGAATATTTATCGGCTTCGATAACCGATTTCTTTTCCGAATACTGTATTTTTATCGTAACAAGAGAATCGGGCAGAATCTCATCCGTAAACAAATCCGCAAAAGCAATATCTTCGCAAACGGTCAAAGTTTTTAACGCCGAACAACCGTCCAACAGACAGTCGCCCGTCTTTCTCTCATCCGATACGAGATAGGCGTTAAAGGCGAAAGTTTCCAAAACCGCACAATTTTTGAAAGCGGCTTTCCCTATCGTATGGACGGAATCCCCTAACGTCACGCTTTTCAAAACGCCGTTGTTGCTGAATGCGTACGGCGCAATCGTGGTGATACCCGCAAAATCCTTAGCCGTCAGGGCCGTGAGGTTTGCCTTACGGCAATAATCTTCCGATATGCCGAGCACGATTCTGCCGAGTGCAATCAAGCCACTGTAAGAAGATAACCATTTCGTTCCCGCAAAGGCATCTTTCCCGACCGAATACAAAGAATTTGTCCCCGAAAGGGAGACGGCGGAAAGTTTGTTTAACCCCGAAAAGCTTTCTTCTCCGATTTTCACCAAAGAGGAAGGCAGGGCAATGGATCGAATATCTTTTCTTAAAACAAACGCTCTGTCGTCGATTTCTTCCAAACCTTCGGGCAGGCTTACGGCACATTCTTCTTCGGTGGCGGTATAGTTATTGAGGCTGAACGCGTTCGTCTCGATTTTGACGACTTTACCGGCAAAGGAAACATCTTTGACCGAATAACAGTCCGAAAGCGTCCCCGTACCGACAACCCCTTCGCCCGCTTTTCCCAAACCTTCCACCGAAGGATTCAAAAGCAAAACGGTGATGAGAGAGGACGGCACATAATAGTTCTGTACCGAATAATACGATGCCGCGTCGGAAGGTTCTTCATCCGAGAATAGCTGATACAGTTTTTTACTGCCGAGCAAAGTCGCCGAAGAAAGAACCGAGCAACCGCCATAAGGAGAAATACCCACTTCGGTCAGATTCTCGGAAAGAAAACCCGAGAATTTTTTACAGTTAAAGAAGGCGTAGTTTCCGATTTTCGTAACGGTATCGGGGGAAGAAAACTCGATTTCCGCCAATATATCGTCGGAAAACGCACCGTTTCCGATTTCGGTTATCGAAGGGGGCAAAAGCAGATAACTCAACGAGCCGCATTTTGCGAAGCAATATGCCGAAAGGACGGAAATCGACGTGTTATCCAAGCCTTTCACCGCGTGCAAATCGGAACACTCGGCAAAAGCGTATTCTCCGATTTCTGCGGTTTTGGGCGAGAAGTTAAAAGAAGCCAGTTTCTCGCAGCGACGGAAAGCCTGTTTGCCGATCGTTTCTATATAGTTCCCGTCGGGGAAAGTCAGTGCCGTCAGGAAAGTGCATCCCAAAAAGGCGTCGTTTCCGATGCTTTTCAGAGTTGCGGGCAAAGAAATTCCGGTAATCGTAGAATTTTTGAAAGCCCCTTCGCCGATGGCGGTAACGTAAGCGGACTTTGTGACGTCCCCGTCGGTATATTGATATTTGGAAGGAATAAACACGTCGGAGGAGGTACCTTCGTATCCGTAAACTACCCCGTCCGAAATCAAAACGCCTTCGGTGGTGGCGATATTGATCCATTTGGCGTACAAATTGACGTTGCTTGTAAATGCGGAAGGAAACTGTACTTTTTGCATACAGTCTTCGTCGTAATACCAAGCGTAGAACTCGTACCCATTCACTTCGGAAACAAGGGAAGCTATATCGGACACGTTTTCTCCGATTCCGCATTCTTTCACGTAGGTTCTGTCGGCAACGGAATCGAGAAGGGTTAAGGATACGTAAGGATACGCAACCACTTCCATGTTGCTGCGAATATCGTTAAAGTCGGGTGTGGACAGAACCTCCCCTCGTGCGGAAGAAGAAATCTGCATCCATTTGACGGAAACCCCTTCTTCGACGGGTGGCGTGGGAACGGAACCTTGTAAAATACCGTTCTTTGCCGAAATCTCCGTCAGTTTTACCCGAGAACGGGTATAATACACCACTCCGTTCCGGAAAGTGGTATCGTTCGTGAGAAAATACTCGTCACCGAGTTCGTAATAAGTGCTTGACGGAACTTCCGCACCGACGACTACCTTTGCGGTCGTGTAAAGAAATTCGTTTTTGTAAAAGACAACCGAAACGGGACGCAACGTATAAACGGCTTCCACGACGGTATCGGTTCGGACGGAAGAAAAATCTTCGTCGGAAATGTTCCAAGAAGCGATATAGCCGTCTTTTTCGGGTACGTCGGGAATGGTCGAGATACTTTTGTTCTTGTCCGAAGTAACGGTATCGAACACTTCTCCGTCCACCATAAACGTTACGGTATATATATTCTTGCTGTACAGAGCATCCACGCGGGTATCGGCGTTGACTTCGTCGAAATCCTCTATCGACCAAACGCCCTTATACCCTGCCTTTTCGGGAACGTCGGGTACGTCGTCAAGATACTTTCCTTTTTCGACTTTGTAAGTCTTATACAAAGAACCGTCGACGTAAAACGAGACGGATACGGTCTGCGAGGTACAGGCTACCAACAAACAAACCATAAGAAGGATAAAGACAAAAACTAATATTTTATTCTTATTCACGTGTGCACGCTCCTGATAAATAAATATACAAAATATATTATAATATATAAACAATAGAAAAGCAAGACGAGAAACCAAAAAAAGCAAATAAAAATCACCGTACTTCAAAAACACGAAAACACAAACTTTATAAATAAAAAAATAATACAAACTCGTTTTGAAAAAAGCATAATTTATAAGAGTATTTTAAGTATACGGGGCTATCCTATAATCGTAATTGATCCTATTCAATTCATTCGTTCCCTCTTACGGAAAGGCACCGGCTTACGTCGGTGCCTTTCTGTTTTACAAAACAATACTTTTTTTTGATCGTATTCATACAAATAAATAGTGTTTTAAGAAAAAGGGTGTATGCTAATCAAGGTAGAAGATATTCTATTGCAAATTCATTCTTTCCCTTTTTTCGGAAAAGCATCGACCGACGTCGATGCTTTTCTGTTTTTTGACTTTTTCCGAAACAAACATAATTTTTTTTAAGAAGCCGAAAAAATTCAAACCGATTTAAGCAAGTCGGGGTATTCTATACTCGTAATTGATCCTATTCAATTCATTCGTTCCCTCTTACGGAAAGGCACCGTCGTTTACGTCGGTGCCTTTCTGTAGTATATTGGAAAAAACTTCTTACAAAAACATCCCGTCTGAAGTTCGTGCCAATCCGTCTCCTCTTGCACAAAAAAATTCTGTAAATTCTTTCAGTATATAGGTCAAGCAATTTTCCGTACGATTTCCTAAAAATTCTCTAAAAACATTTTTCTTTCAGTTAATTTTAATATATCGGGTGTACAATACAATCGTAATTGATCCTATTCAATTC
>DCGI01000106.1:14902-15298 GCA_002315475.1 Christensenella sp. UBA1782
CCTCTTACGGAAAGGCACCGGCTTATGTCGGTGCCTTTCTGTATTATCGGCATTTTTTCATAGCGTACGGAATACATATAAAAAAATGAATGTAGTTTTTACCGTACTTCTGCTTGCCGGTCTTACCGTCCTTTTGTTTACCGCGCCCGATACCGTACTATCCACTCTGCTGAGCGGGAGTCAAAACGGATTGCTTTTTTCGATGAAGCTGTTTGCGGCGTATGCAATCTGGCTATCCGTTTTGAACCTATGGCAAAAGATGGGTTTCGACCGTTTTTTAGCCGCCAAGCTGAAGTCCTTTTTACGTAAACTTTTTCCGAAAGAATCGGATGCTTGTTACACTTCGATTTCTCTGAATCTTTCGGCGAATCTGCTCGGCATGGGAAACGCGGCTAC
>DCGI01000106.1:15310-25181 GCA_002315475.1 Christensenella sp. UBA1782
CCCGCCGGTATCGACGCCGTCGGTCAAATGACGCAGGAAAAAAACAGAGTTATGCTCCTTGTCCTAAACGCCACGTCACTGCAAATATTACCGACCACCCTTCTTGCCGTTCGTGCCGAATACGGTGCCGTCCGAGACATTATTCTGCCGACTTTGTTATCCACTTTTTTTACCACGATTCTCGGCGTTCTTTCGGTAAAAATCTTCGTCAAATGAATTACCTCGTTCCCGTCATTTTGCTGCTTAGCGTTCTGTTCGCCGCTCTGAAAAAAATCTCGGTATACGACAGTTTTGTAGAAGGCGCAAAAGAAGCCGTACGGCTCACGCTTTCGGTTCTTCCTTATCTCGTCGGCATTTTCGTCATGACGGAACTCTTCTCGGTAAGCGGTCTTGCAAAACAGTTATCTTTCTGTTTAGAACCCCTTTTCTCGGTATTAGGTATCCCTTCCGAGCTCATCGAACTCATCATTCTTCGACCTTTATCGGGTAGCGGAAGTCTGGTAGTTACCGAAAAAATCTTTGCCGAATACGGCGTAGACAGTTATGTGGGACGATGCGCTTCCGTCCTCTGCGGCAGTAGCGATACCGTCTTCTACATCGTATCCGTTTACCTTTCAAAATCGGAAAACAAAAAGAGCGGGGCAGCCGTACCCATCGCTCTTTTCTCCACTTTTTCAGGGACGATTCTGTCCTGTTTTTTATGTCGGTATTTATAATCGCAAAGCCAGTTTATACACGAGATTCTTCGACACTTTCCATTCTTCCGCCGTCTCTTTGACGGCACTTTTTTTATCGACGCCTTGTTCGATTTTTTCACGAAGGCACGACAGGATTTCTTCCTCGCCAATCTCTCGTTCTTCCCGTTCTTTCGGCATGACAATCAACACGAATTCTCCTCTTGCTTCTTCGATTATCGTACTGCCGAGCCGTCCTTTCAGAACGGTTTCGTAAATTTTCGTAATCTCTTTTACCGCAAAAAATTCCCGCTCTCCGTATTTTTTATAGAGTCTGTCCAGTAGTTTTGCGACGTCGTGCGGTGCCGCATACAACACGATCGGCAACGATGCGTTTTGATATTCTTCGAGGACTTTTTCGCTTTCTTTGTTTTTTTCCGGCAAAAAACCCACAAAGGTAAAACCGCTGTCGATACCGCACAGAGCTATTGCACTTACCAAAGCGCAGGCACCGGGGACGACGGTTACTTTGCCCCCCCGTTCTCGCACCTTTCTGCTGACCACCGCACCGGGATCGCTGACACAAGGCATCCCCGCATCACTGACCAAAGCAACGTTTTTCCCTTGTTCCAATAGCTCCCAAAGGACTTCCGAACCCTCGTTTTCCTTCTGTTTGTAATAGCTTATTAAAGGTTTATTGATTTCTAAGTAATTTAATAGTTTTAAGGTGTGCCTCGTATCTTCGCAAGCAATTACGTCGGCGTTTTTCAAGGTTTCCACCGCTCTGTAAGTTATATCGCCGAGATTTCCTATCGGCGTCGCCACCAAATACAGTGTTCCGCTCATTTGCCGTAAATCCTCCTTCCCGTTTCGGAATAACTCCCGTCTTCCTCGTAGACGACGACGGGCGCGGGAACGGTCATATAGGGCTTACCGCCCTTCTTTCCTTCTACGACAAAGGTATCGACGTCTTTGCTCGCTTTCGGTTGAATCAAGGTTATTTTTTTCGGTTCAATGCCGTATTGCCGCATCAGACAAAGTACATCGCAAAGCCGATACGCTTTATGTACCATAAAAAACGTCCCGCCGAATTTCAGAATTTTGGCGGACGTTTCCAAAAGTTCGGGCAAAGTCAGAAAAGCTTCGCTTTTACAGATTTCTTCTTCGCTATACCCTTCTTTCTTCTCGCAAGGGGCGTATGGCGGATTCACCAAAACGGTATCGAACGTCCCGAATCCTATCTCCCGTTCTATGCCCTGTACGGGCGCGTGCAGGATTTTGACGACGTTTTCGAGATGGTTATAGAGGACGCTTCTTTTTGCCATGTCGGCAAGCCTTTCTTGCAGTTCCACCCCGACCACCTCCTCGGGTTGATACTTTCCGGCGCACAAAACAGCCACTACGCCGCTCCCCGTACAAAGGTCGCAAACTCTACTGCCTTTTTTGACGTGTGCGAGATTGACGAGCAACACGCTGTCCGAAGTAAAGCAATACCCGTCTGGGTGTTGTATAATACGTAAACCGTTATATTCCAAATCGTCCAAACGTTCTTTTTCCGCAAGCATAACAATATTATATAAAAAAAAACGCTCTCTGTCAAAAAGATAAAAAAATTTTTGAAAAACAATAGACCAAAAGGAAAAATAGGTGTATAATGTTGTCAATAAAATTTCTACTTTGGAGGATAAAAATGCCATTAGTAACATCTACCGAAATGTTTAAGAAAGCCTATGAAGGCGGTTATGCAATCGGTGCATTCAATGTAAACAACATGGAAATTATTCAAGGTATCGTGGAAGCGGGAAAACTCGAACACGCTCCTCTTATTTTGCAAGTTTCCAGCGGCGCAAGAAAGTATGCTAACCCCATCTATCTTACGAAAATGGTCGAAGCCGCCGTCGAAGAAAGCGGACTTCCCATCTGCTTACACCTCGATCACGGTGACACCTACGAACTCTGCAAAGACTGTGTCGACAAAGGTTTCACTTCCGTTATGATCGACGCTTCCAAGCACAGCTTCGAAGAAAACATCAAAATTACCAAAAACGTCGTGGAATACGCTCACGATCATGGTGTCGTCGTAGAAGCCGAACTCGGTCGTCTTGCCGGTGTCGAAGACGCCGTCAACGTCAGCGCTAAGGATTCCAGCTACACCGATCCCGACCAAGTCCAAGAATTCGTCACCAAAACGGGTGTGGATTCCCTCGCCATCGCTATCGGTACCAGTCATGGTGCTTATAAGTTCTCGGGAGAACCGAAGCTCCGCTTCGACATTTTGGAAGAAGTCGGCGAGCGTCTTCCCGGATTCCCGATCGTATTGCATGGTGCCAGCAGCGTTCCGCAATACCTCACCGACCAAATCAACGAATACGGCGGCGATATGCCCGGTGCTCGCGGTGTACCCGAAGAAATGCTTCGTCGTGCCGCAAGCATGGCTGTCTGCAAAATCAATATCGACTCCGATATCCGTATGGCTGTTACCGCAACCCTCCGTAAGTACTTCAAGGAAAATCCTTCGCACTTCGATCCCCGTCAATATCTCGGACCCGCTCGTAACGCCGTTACCGAAATCGTCCGTCACAAGCTCGTCAACGTTCTTGGTTGCAACGGAAAAGCGTAAGATTTTTTACACAAAACACACAAAAAAACATGGATTCTTTCCATGTTTTTTTATTAACAAAAGAGCCGCAGACTGTTCTGCGGCTCTTTCAAAATAGTGCATAAACACTTATTGCAAAACTTGTTTCAGAAAGGCTAATCCTTCTTTTAATGCGGTTATGTTATCTTCCTGCCCCTCAAACTCAATATCGAGGAAACCGTCGTATCCGCCCTCTTGCAGGGCTTTAACGCATTCTGCGACCGGCACGCGGCCCTTTCCCAGAATCGTGCCGCACAAGTGTTTTCCCCCTTTGGAAGAAAAATAACCTTTCTTCGGGGTGTTACTCACCAAAAAGTCTTTGGCATGGACGTGGACGGTATACGGAGCGGCGACCTTGACCGACGGCAAAGGTTCGGCATCTACGCATAAGAAATTTCCGATGTCGCAAAGCCAGCCGTAATTATCGCATTGCACGCTGTCCATGAGAGCTTTCATGTATTCGGGTGCCTGAAAATACATACCGTGATTCTCGGTGCAGGTACGCACGCCGAGTTCTTTGCCGTATTCGGCGATTTCACGAATTCTCGGCGTCATTCTTGCTATCACCTTTTGATAGGTGGTAAACGGTGATACAAAATAGCAAACGTCGTGTCGCATAATCGGTGCGCCCAAAATTTTTGCAATTTCTAAGGATTTTTTCGTCTTCGCAACCGCTTTTTTACCGAATACGGTACTCAAGTCGGCAGAAACGCAATAGGCGGTTATCGGCAAATCGATTTTTTCGCAATAGTCCCGAATTTCCTTTGCCAAAGCGGGCGTTTCGGGTTCCAACGTGGTAAATTCGATACCGTCGAATCCCATATCCTTTGCGATTTTACAAATTTCGAAATAGTTACATTTCGTTTTGGCTCTGTATTGATTAAAACTATAAGACGAAACCCCTATTTTCATATAAACTCCTTAGGACTCTACGTTTTTAGCCGCATTGACTTTGTCAAACAAATCGGTAATTTCTTTGGAAGGTGCTTCGGTACAAAGGGAAGTAATGACGGCGGCAAGCAGTCCGCAGATAAAACCGGGTATGATTTCGTACAAACCCGTATTATAAACCACGCTTTCCGCACCGTAATCGAACAAAACCAACCAAATAATATCGACAACGAACCCGACGATGATACCGGCGGTTGCACCTTTATAGTTCAATCTTCTCCAATACAGCGACAAAAGAATAATCGGTCCGAAAGAGGCACCGAAGGCACTCCAAGCGGTGTCGACCAATCCCATAATGGTACTGAAACCCGATACGATGGGTTTTTCTCCCGTTCCGAGGAAAGCGATCACAAAGGCAAGGACGGAAATCACGATAATGACGATACGTCCTACCCACATGATTTCTTTATCGTTGGCATTCTTCCGAAGAACCGATTTATAAACGTCGGATGCGAATGCGGAGGAAGAAGCAAGTAACTGAGAATCGGCGGTAGACATCGAAGCCGCCAAAATGGCGGTGATGATGATGCCTCCGATAAAGGCAGGAAACACGTCTCGAGCCATCAACACGAAGATTTGTTCTTTGGTACCTTCCACGCCGGCACCGAAATACTTGCGACCGACTATGGCTACGACGACGGCAAACGCACAAATAATCGTCGTCCAAAAACTTCCTACGATTTGCGATCTCTTCATTTCTTTTTCGGACTTGATGGAAATATACCGTACGATAATGTGCGGCATACCGAAATATCCGAGTCCCCAGCCGAGTCCCGTCAAAATGGTGGAAATACTTTCCCAATCGAATTTTCCCGAAGAAAGCAAGTTATAGTAATTTTCGGAAACTTCGGAAGCGACAAACATCGAGGAAACGTCCCCTTTGTTCATGACGGCGACCGCCACAATCGGCGTAATCATCATGGCGAGCAGCATCAACATACCTTGGAAAAAGTCCGTCCAACAAACGGCGTTAAACCCGCCCATGAACACGTACAAAATGATGACGACGGCGGAAATAGCCATTGCGATCCTTTCGTCCAATCCGAATAAGGTATTAAACAACGTTCCGCACGCCTTAATACTGGATGCACCGTAGATGCAGTAAACAATCATAAAAATAACGGCGCAAACCACTTGCAAAAGCTTACTGTCCGTCAAGAAACGGTTGGTTAAGTATTGCGGAATGGTGATAGAGTCTTTGGCAAGGATGGCGTATCTGCGCAAACGCGGTGCCACAAAAATCCAAGCCAAAATCGTGCCGATTACCAAGCCGACCGAAATCCAAACCTGTCCCAACCCATACATATAGATGGCACCGGGAAGTCCCATCAAAACCCACGCGCTCATGTCGGACGCTCCGGCACTCAGTGCGGCAACCAATCCGTTTAACTGTCTTCCGCCTAAGAAAAAGTCCTTTTCGCCCTTTTGGTTTTTATCTTTGAATAAAAAGAAAACCCCGACGCCGATAACCAACAAAATGTATAAAACAAATGCTATGATTTCTCCTACGTTTGCCATATCAAAATCTCCTAAAGTATTATTTTTTATTGTACACAAAAAAAGGCTTTTTTGCAAACAGAAAAGCCCCTTTTATAAAAATCCGTTCAAAAAGTTTATCGGCGAACCAGTTTACACTCAAAATTTCCCGCTTTATCCAGTAGGAACACCTCGACGATGTTGTTGCTGTCACGCACGACGGAAGATTTATCCACCGTACAACCGCGCAAATACAAATAATATAACGCTCTTTCTATATCGGGCGTACTGTACACGATGCATCCCGAACCTTGCCGTTTGCCTTTGGTGTCCACCTCTACGCCCACCCCCGAAGAAGTGCCTTCGGCATAGGGTTTACCGCTGATTTGGAACACCGTTTTCATAATGGAAGGCGCCGTCTTTTCGTCGGTATACAACACGATACCCTCCATTTTTAATCCCATGACGATATTGACGACTTGATGGGCTTTTCTCGTGATATTGTCGAAAGAATCCGCCTTCAAATCCTCCGGCGTCGCCACGAACGAACCGGCACAACAAAGAACCTTATTGCACGACAAATAGTCTGCAAGATTGGTCAAATTGACGCCGCCCGTCGGTATAAACCGCAAAAAGGGATAGGGTGCCGACAGTGCCTGTATCATCCGTAAACCGCCGATTTGCTCACAAGGAAAGAAATTCGCCACACGCAAGCCCCTGCTGTATAGTCTGTCTATATCGCTTGCCGAGCTGCAACCGGGAAAAACGGGAATACCCGTTTCGATACAGCGATCCACGACTTTATCGTTAAAACCGGGAGTCACTACGAATTTAGCACCCGCCGATAAAACTTCGGCGACTTGATTGGGCATCAACACCGTACCCGCACCCACCGTCACGTTGGGACACTTGTTGGCAATCAACTGAATGACGTCTTTGGTAATGGCACTTCGATAAGCAATTTCAATAACGTCGATATTCGAAGCGTTCAACGCACCGACCAGCGGCAAAACGTCGGAAAGAGCGTTGACCGTAACGATCGGAATAAATCCGCATTGTTCAAATTTCCGAATAATTCCTTCATAACGACTGTTAAAAGTGGGATTGTACGTATTGAATACCATAAATGATTCTCCCGCTCGGGTTCTGCCCGATTCCGTTCTTATTTTAGCATATTTCCCGTTTTTTTTCAAGAGCAGAATAATATTTTAAGCTGTTCAAATGTTTCAAACGGTCTATTCCCGTTCCTGCTTTTGATAAAAAATCCGCATGAAAAAGGGGCGTACGGCTCTGCCGTACGCCCCCCTTCTTTTTTTCTTCTTTACCCGACGATGTCGGCGGATATTTTTACGTATTCGTAAAAAACTTTGCCGTTCTTCATGTCATCCAACACTTTGCGAGCGTTTTCCAACCCTCTGACCGCCACGCAAGCATAGCTCTCGCCGTCTTTTTCTATAGTAAACTCTTCAATGGGTTTCGAACCCTTACAACAAGGTTCTCCCTCTTGATACGGAGCATCGAATTCCTTTTCGGCGACCTTATCCATAAAGACGTCGCTTTTCAGCATTTTGGCAAACTCTTCGACGCCGAGTACGGCATCTACGTCTCCGTATTCGTCTTTTTCTCCTTTCTTCGACAGGCAAGGCAAAACCGCCACCGCATAAACGTCGCCTTGTTCCTTCCGAACGGCATCGACAAGCTGACGGAGAGGCGACTTGGTCGGAGCAATACTACCCGAAAAGACGGGGAAGAAATTTCTCACAAACCGAATAGCCGCATAACAACCCGAGCTAATCAAGAGTTTATTCTTTTGCAAAAGGTCGGTTTCCGTCTTGCCGAAAACTTTGTTCGCGGCAGCCGCGTTATACACGAAGGAGAACCCGAGCATTTTGGCTGCCGCCACCAGTTTCCCTATCGGGTATCCCGTCTTTTCCGCCACCGCAGGCGACAAAAACAATACTTTTTTTCCGACTTCGGAAAGCATTTTTCGGACCGAAGGGGTGTCGTCACGCGCCTTTAAGGCACCGACGGGACAGTTTTTCAAACATTGTCCGCAAAGGGTACATCCGCTTTGTTCGGGTGCCAAACCGGTCTTTGTGTCGATTCTCGCTCTATGTCCCGTTCCTATCAAATCCCATACGCCGACGGTCTGTTTTTCACAAACCGATACGCAACGCAAGCATCCTATACACTTGGACGCAATCCTTACCAACGGCGCCGAGCTTTCTTTTTCCGTCTTCACGTCGTTGATATAGGCGTTTTGGTCGATTCCGTAATCTCGGCACAGCGTTTGCAAAGTACAGTTTCCGTTCTTCGAGCAACTCAAACAGCGGTTATCGTGTTTGGAAACGATGAGTTCCAAATTGACTTTTCTCGCTTCGTTGACTCGATAAGAAGACGTAAAGATTTCCATTCCTTCCCGCACCGTCGTCTTGCATGCCGCGACTAATTTCTTTTCGCCGACCACCTCGATAAGACACATACGGCACGCCCCTACTTCGTTTATTTCCTTCAAATAGCATAGTGTCGGTATAAATACGCCGTTTTTGACGGCGGCATCGAGAACGGTACTGTTCTCTTCGGCGAAATACTCTATCCCGTTAATCGTGATGTTTACCATGATTCTTTTCTCCCCCCGCGAAACGATCCGAATCCGTAACAGTCACATCGCAAGCATCTTGCACATTCCTGTTTGGCTTCTTCGTCGCTCATCGGCACTTCGATCCAGTCGAAATCATTTTTCCGTTGTTGCGATTCTCTTTCCGACACGTTGACTCTTCCGCAAGGCGGCATATACGAGGCTTGCGCCGCAGGAATATCTATATCGACGTGTAATTCGGTATCGAACCCTAAATAGGTATTGATATTCTTTGCCGCCACTTTTCCCGCTTCGATAACCTTAATGACGGTAGCCGGCCCCGACGCACAGTCACCACCCGCAAAAACCTTTTTGTCGATATAAGTATCGGGCGTGGTTAAAAACACGCCTCTCTTGACGGCGTATCCGTCACTCACAAAGACTTTACTGTCCACCGCCTGACCGATTGCCACAATAATGTAGTCGGCGGGAATGATTTCCTGCACGCGGTTGGCTTTGTTCGGCTTCGGTCTGCCTCTGTCGTACGCACCGACGATTTGCGGTTGTACGGTTAAACCCGTTGCTTTGCCGTCTTTGTCTACGTTAATGGCTACGGGGGCAAGCAAGGGGCGTACGAAAGCACCTTCCGCAACGGCACCTTCCACTTCTTCGGCTCTCGCCGTCATATCTTCGATTCTTCTGCGGTACACACAGGTAACCGATTGCGCACCTAAACGAATGGCGGTACGCGTTACGTCCATTGCTACGTTTCCGCCGCCGACGATGACGATTCTCTTACCCGTAAAGTCGGGGTTCTTGTATTCGCCCATGTCCCGTAACAGTTCCACCGCACTGATGACGTTGGGAGCATCCTCTCCGGGTATTCCCAGTTTGTTATCGGAATGGGCACCGATGGAAAGATACACCGCATCGTACTCCCGTTCCAAATCTCCGATACGGATACTTTGTCCGATATCGGCGGAACACTTCACTTCGATACCGAGTGACAAAATGGCTTCGATATCGTAATCCAACATTTCTGCGGGCAAACGATAATACGGAATACCGTATCGCAACATCCCGCCCAACTTCTCTCTTTTTTCAAAAACGGTTACTTTATGCCCGAACAAACTCAAATAGTAGGCGGCTGTCAAACCCGAAGGACCTCCCCCGATAATCGCCACCGTCTTACCCGTAGCGGGTAGTTTTTCGGGTACGGGAACCTTCCCCGCCTTGGTGACGACGTATTCTTTAACGCCCCGAATATTGATGGGGGCGTCTACAAAAGCTCTGCGGCAATTCTTTTCGCAAGGGTGTTCACACACCAACGCACAGACCGACGGGAAAGGATTATCTTTCCGAATCAACCGTACGGCATCGGCGTATCTTCCTGCCCCGCAGAGAGAAACGTATCCGGGTATATCCACGTCGGCGGGACAAGCTTGTCGGCAAGGTACGGGAATAAAAGACGCCGAACAACGATTCTTTTCGATATGAGATAAAAAGTCCTCCTTAAAACCGTTCAAGGCGGTCAAAAGGGAACCGGCGGCTTCG
>DCGI01000106.1:25193-29152 GCA_002315475.1 Christensenella sp. UBA1782
AGCTTCGCTGCCGATAACACAATCCGCACTGTCCGCAATAACGCGTGCCGTTTTTTCCAAAAGGTCTACGTCCTCTTTACTGCCTTGCCCGTCGAGAATTTTATCCAAAATTTCCGAGAGCTTTTCCAAACCGATACGGCAGGAAATACATTTTCCGCAGCTTTCCGCCGAGCACATTTTGACAAATACCGAAGCAAGCTCTACCGGACAGGAAGAATTGGGGGCACTTTTTAATCGCCGAACAAGGTCTTCGTATAAAACGTTGACGCTTTGGCGAGCCGGTTCAATCATTTTTGTATTCAAGGGTAATAACCTCCCTGTTTCGTTACTTTTTATTGTAAAATACCAACGGCAAGATAGCAAGCGAATTACACTAAAAAATTTTTTTCTCTAAGAAAAAAGGGCTATGACCGAAGCCATAACCCTTTTTTATGACAAAAACCGATTATTTCGTTCCGAACAATCTGTCGCCGGCGTCCCCGAGTCCGGGTAGAATGTAATAGTTCTCATTCAGTTGCCGATCCAGCGTAGACACGTAAATCTGCACGTCGGGATGGGTTTCCGCCACTTTTGCCAAACCTTCCGGTGCGCCGATAATCGCCATGAACTTAATCTTCTTCACACCGCGATTTTTCAAAGCGGTGATCGCGTCGCAAGCCGAACCGCCCGTAGCAAGCATGGGATCCAACAAAATAGCCGTCATGTTTTCGATGCCTTCGGGAAGTTTGCAATAGTATTCGTGCGGGATAGCGGTTTCTTCGTCACGATACATTCCGATATGTCCCACTCTCGCACTGGGGAAAATATTGTGTACGCCGTTGACCATGCCCAGTCCCGCACGCAAAATCGGAATAATGGCGATACTGTTATCCATAATCATTTTTTGGTCACACACTTCCAAAGGCGTCTTGACTTTGACCGTTTCGGTCGGAGCGTCTTTGAATGCTTCGTAGCTCATAACCATCGTGATTTCTTCAATCAACTCACGAAACTCTTTCATCGCGGTCTTTTCGTTCCGCAGAATCGCTACTTTGTGATTGATGAGCGGATGATTAAAAACCATTACGTTTTCATAATTTTTCATACTTGTACTCCTTTAACAAACCAAATCCTACCCGTCTTTTCAGAAAGGTAGGAAAAGGCTTTTTTATTTTTTTACAAACTTATTACTTCGTTTGACCGAGTTTGCTCTTTTCGATACCACTCAAGATAACGTTGGTAACAATACCGAGAATCAAAGCGGTAGCAATGGAAGTGACGGTGATTACTTTCGAAACGGAACCGTTATCGGCGAGTTCGTAAGGAATCTTAATCGTCAATCCGCCGATACCGGCAATCAGAATAGCCGAAACAACGAACAAATTGTGATTGTCGCCGAGGTCGATATCCTTAAACATCTTCAATCCGCTTACGGCGATAAATCCGTACAGCGTTAAGCAAACGCCGCCCATGACGCAGGAAGGAATGGTGCGGAGCAAAGCCATAATCGGGGAAAGGAAGGAAAGGACGATGCACATTCCGGCGGCCATGACGATGGATACGACGGAAGCGTTTCCGGTGATGGCTACGCAGCCGACCGATTCACCGTAGGTGGTGTTCGGGCAGATACCGAAAACGGTACCGGCGATAGAGCCTACGCCGTCACCGAGAAGGGTACGGGATAATCCGGGTTCTCCGCCGATAAGATCTTTTCCGATGATGGAACCGAGATTCTTATGGTCGGCAATATGTTCGGCAAATACAACGAAGGCTACCGGCAAGAATGCGATGGCGACTTCGGCTACACCCGCTCCGTTCAACAGTACGGCGGCACCCTTTGTGGCTTCTGCCGTTCCGGGCGTTCCGTTGACCAATTCTTTGATACCTTCTACCAAAGCGAATCTGGGATAATCCAAGAAAGCGGTGATACCTTTGAAAGAACCGTCTGCGGCAACAAAGTTATCCACGAGGGGTTTCCAGTTTATTATCATAAGATAATCGCAATCGGTAGCATAGCCGATACCCGTAAAGACGGCGGCTACGACGTATCCTACCGCGATACCGAGTACGAACGGAATCAACTTAGGCATTTTGAATCTTTTTTGTGTCGAAAGAATAACGATCGTGAAGAAAGCGACCAAACCGCAGAACAAACCGACGAGGTTATAGCTTGCGAAAAGGTTCGTTCCGTTCAACGCACCGGAAGCCTTAACGATATCGCCCATAGCACTTCCCGCAAGGGAAAGACCGATAATGGCGACGGTAGGTCCGATAACGACGGGGGGCATCAATTTCGCTATCCAGTCCGTTCCTACGAACTTAACGATGATAGCAAGAACGATATAGACCAGTCCCGCAAAGATAGAACCGACGATAATGCCGCAGTATCCGTACAGAATGGCTACGCCCAAAGAACCTAAAAAGGCAAACGAACTACCTAAAAATACGGGGCTCTTAAACTTGGTGAACAGCAAGTACACGAACGTTCCTACGCCGGCACCGAGCAATGCGGCGGGAATTTGCATCGGCAGACCGATGATGGTGGGTACTGCAATGGTAGCCGCCATAATGGCGAGCAGTTGTTGCAAGCCGAAAATAAATACTTTCGACAGCGGGGGACGATCGTTTACATCGTAAACAAGATTGGTGTTTTTAGACATTTTTAACCTCCTTTTCGTGTATGTCCGGCACGTTTTTTGTCAAAAAAAAATCCCCGATACGGGGAATTCTTTTATAAAATGGAAATAGAAAAAGGAAAAACCAAGAACACTTGTTTCTTTATTGTGAACATTTGACTCAATTCGAAAACTTGTCTCATCTATTTCTCCTCAGTTCTGTTGTAGTATACAATATTCCGTTTTTCTTGGCAAGCGTTTTGCAATACTTTCTCAAAAAAATTTTTACCTATCTCTTCTTAGACGGATAATACTTTTCGGGCGGAACCAATTTGGCTTTTCGCAGAGCAAACACGACGGGCGGAACCAACAGCGAGAAGGATATTACTTCGATCACGAAATTCAAGCCGAACCACGCCAAAATATATTCTATATCGATAAAGATAGCCTCGCTGATAAACTTCCCGTTAAAAAACGCCAACGTAAACAGACTGACGAATACCGTGTTGGTCATGACGCCTACCGCCGTCGAAACGACGGAAACCACTTGTTCCATCGTCACCAAATACCCTTTATTGACGATTTTTTCGTCCACAACTTTAGAACGTAACAAAAGTTTACCCAAACCCTTTCGTGTAAGCCACGCCATAACGCCGATTAAAATGCGGGGCAAAATGCAAATCAACGGATTCTGGAAAAGAGGGGCTACCGGAGAACCCGCCTTCGTGGTAAACCATGCGAGATAGTTAATGAGTCCCATAAACAAACCCATGACTGCCGTCGTCGCCAAATCATCGGTCTGCGCCACGAGCAACGTGGGCAAAATCATTAAAGCCAGTGTAACCGGCCCGAAACTAATCGGAACGAAGCAAAAAATAACGGTCAATGCCGACATAAGTGCTAAATACGCTATTTTTTTCGCAGAAATTTTCGTTTTCATTTTTATTGATATTGTATATTGCCGTTAAAAAGACGATTCAACGTGAGTTTGGACGCCTCCGAAATTCCTTTCTTTTCTTCGGGTTCTTTGCAAACGAACGTGAACTCCCGTCCGCCGATTTCCCGAAGTAAATTCTGTATTTCGTTTTTGTTGTTGTCCCGTAAGAGCAAACCCATCGTCGCTTTGTCCCTTGCCGTCACGATAAATTCTTTTCCCACGACCGAAACGTCACGCAGTTTGATTCCCTTCGCCACCATCTCTAACGTGGTCATTTCCAATTCTTGCAAACGTGCGACGAGCTTCGACCAAATCTCCTCCGCTTCGGCATTGTCGACGTCTTCTTCGGTAAAGGGTTGTTCTCCCGTCGCTACCGTACTGACCTGCGAAAGTAATTTCGAAACGTCCTCTTTCGGCTTCTCCTCTGC